>CAYWMY010000139.1:0-5456 GCA_964459405.1 uncultured Steroidobacteraceae bacterium
CGAGACGTTGATCTGCTGGGAGGAATGGCCCAGGGCCCACCAGACCACCTTGTACATCAGCGGGTCGATGTGACTGACGATGCCCACGGACCACAGGAACGTGGGAATCAGCACGATCGCGCCGGAGACCAGCGTGAACACGGCGATGATGGCCGCCGTGATGGCGCCGAAGGTGACCAGCGGCACCGAGCCTTCATAGGTGCGTTCCTGGCGCGCGATCACCAGCGTGCCGAAGAACACGAAGCAGCCGATGAGCGCCCCGACGGCGAACAGGACCAGACCCAGGTAGAAATGCGGTGCGGCCATCAGCGGCGGGTACGAGGTGAACATCACCGTCGAGTTGCCCTGCAGCACGGCCACGTTCGCCATCACCGCTCCGATCAGCATCAGCGCGAACGCCGCCCAGGCCCAGCGGGGCGCGGCCAGCCGGCAGTTCAGCAGGATGGCGGACGCGAAGTACAGCACGGCCATCTCGAAGAAGATGATCCATGCGAGCAGCACGTCGAAGCCGTGTGCGGTCAGTGCGATGTAGAACCAGTCGGACGGCAGCAGGTGCACGGCCGGCCAGCGTGTCAGCGCGATCGACAGCCCGAAGAGGCCGCCGATCATCAGGAACACGACGGCCGCGACCGCGTTCGCCTTGATGAGGTTCTCGGCGGCACGATCGACCTTGAGGCCCGTCGTCGGGCAGATGCGGAATATGCTAGCGACGCTCATCGGAAACCCCTCAGGTCTGCTGCTTGTCGACGACGTAGATGCGGCCGATCATCGTGTGATGGCCGAGTCCGCAATACTCATTGCAGACGATGCCGAACTCGCCGGTCTCGTTCGGCGTCAGCGTCACGACCATCTCGTAGCCGGGGTGCACCTGGATGTTGATGTTGATCGGCTGCAGCGAAAATCCGTGCTGCAGGTCGATTGACGACAGGTGCAGACGGTAGGTCTCGCCCTTCACGAGCTCCAGCATGGGCCACCACATGTAGACGCGGCCCATCATGTAGACGTCGCTGCCCGGCGGCGGACGCACGACCGGGAAAGCGCCTTCCTGCCGGACCGTGCCGGTCGCCACCATGGCGTCCACCTTGGCGGCGAACTGGGCGGGAGTGGTGCGGTAGGCCTCGTTCGACAGGTTCTGGTCACCGATGCTGTGCCAGAGGATCATCATGAAGAACATGATGACGCCCCAGATGAAAGAGATGGCCACCCAGATGAGTTCGACCTTGTGGACCGGTTCGTTCCACCAGATCCGATTTTCCGGAGGTGTGATTGCCATGTCGTGCGGCTCCGTTCAGGGGGCTGCGATGGGAATCTGGACGATCTCGATGATTCCCCAGATGAGATAGAGGACGGTCGGGATGGTCACCCCGAGAAAAAGCAGCAGGAAGTGGTTATCGAGCAGCTGCTGAAAGACCGAAATGCGCTCGGGCTCGCCCTCGCGCTCAGGAGTCGGCTTCGACATTGGACCCTCCGGCGCCGGATGTCTTTAGTTCTTTGGCGCTTTGTTGTGAAAGTATAGGGTTGAGTTTCCACTGCAAACTTGACTTCGGTCAAGACGCGGCCGCTGGCGTGGCACCAGACCCGGGTGCGCGGTGCACCCGGATCACCGCGCACGCGGGCGCATATCGAGATCGTGACACCGCCGGCCTGGCGCTCCGGGTCCGCAGCACGTCCGGATCATGCACATGGAACCTCATTCATTGAAGCTGGCCGTTCAGCCAGCGCCCTGGCCGGCCCTGCCAGAACATCGCACGAGCGCGTCAGCCCCTTTTGTCGAGAACGGTTCTTATTTATGGTATCGATCTTGAGTATGATTCCCACTGTCATGCTGGACCGTGCGCCCATACCGTTGACCGACCTGGCCGCAAACCTCGCCGCAACCATCACGCGCGTCGAAGGCACCGAACCTGGCGTTGTCGAACGGCTGCACGAGCTCGGCTTCCTGCCAGGCGAACGCGTGCGAGTCATCGCCCGCGGACCGGTCGCGCGCGACCCGCTGGCAGTACGCGTCGGGGACTCGACTTTCGCGCTGCGCCGCCACGAGGCCCGCTGCATCGAGGTCGAGGCCGACCCGGGGACGGGGGCACCGTGAGCAGCGCGCTCGAGGCCGCGCCGCTCGTCACCCTTGCCGGCAATCCGAACTGCGGCAAGACCGCTCTGTTCAATCTGCTCACCGGCAGCCATCAGAAGGTCGCGAACTACGCGGGCGTCACGGTCGAGCGCAAGGAAGGCTGGCTCACGCTCGCCGACGGGCGCCGCGTGCGCGTGCTCGATCTGCCGGGAACCTACAGCCTCGAGCCCCGCACGCCCGACGAGGCCGTAGCGACCGCGGTGCTGAACGGCACGGCCGCGGACGAGGCCCGGCCCGATCTGGTCGTGTGCGTGGCCGATGCCACGAACCTGCGGCGCAGCCTGCGGTTCGTGCTGGCGGTGCGCCGGCTTGGCCTGCCGACCGTCGTGGCCCTGAACATGAGCGACCTTGCGCGGCGGCAGGGCCTGGCGCTGCGCGTGGCCGACCTTGCGCGGGAACTCGGACTGCCGGTCGTCGAGACCGTGGCGGTACGCGGCGGCGGCGCCGCGCCGCTCGTCGAGCTGCTGACGCGGCAGCTCGGTACCCTGACGGTCGCCGCGCCCGTCACACTGCCCGCCAGCGACCCCGCGCAGTCGGACCATGCCGAGGTACGGCGCATCCTGGCCGCGATCGGCGCCGACACGGTGCATCTCGAGACCGCCAGCGACCGCATCGACAGCGTGCTGCTGCACCCCGTCGCGGGGCTCGCACTGCTGGCGGTCGTGATGTTCCTGGTGTTCCAGGCGGTGTTCGCCTGGGCCGCACCGCTCATGGACGCGATCGAGGCGGGGATCGGCGCGCTGGGCGCCCTGGTGTCCGCGGCACTGCCGGACAATGCGCTGCGCAGCCTGCTTATCGACGGCATCCTGGCCGGCGCAGGTGGCGTGCTCGTGTTCCTGCCGCAGATCATCATCCTGTTCGCGTTCATCCTCGTGCTCGAGGATTCCGGCTATCTGCCGCGCGCCGCGTTCCTGCTGGACCGGCTCATGGGCAGCGTGGGGCTGTCCGGACGTTCCTTCATTCCACTGCTGTCCAGCTTCGCCTGCGCGATACCGGGCGTGATGGCGACGCGCACCATCGCGAATCCCCGCGACCGGCTGGTCACGATCCTGATCGCACCGCTCATGACCTGCTCGGCGCGGTTGCCGGTCTATGCGCTGCTGATCGGCGCGTTCGTGCCAAGACGTACCGTGGCCGGCGCCCTCGAGCTGCAGGGTCTCGTGCTGTTCGGGCTCTACGTCGCAGGCGTCGTCTCGGCGATGGTCGTGGCCTTCTTCCTGAAGCGCATGGCACAGGCGCGCGGCCCTGAGCCGCTGCTGCTCGAGCTGCCCGCCTATCACTGGCCGAGCCTGCGCAACCTCGTTATCGGGCTCTGGCAGCGTGCCGTGATCTTCCTGCAGCGCGTCGGCACCATCATCCTCGCGCTGATGGTGATCCTGTGGGCGCTCGCCTCTTATCCGGCCGCACCGGCCGACGCCACCGCGCCGGCGATCACCTACAGTTTTGCCGGCATGCTCGGCCGCGGGCTGGCGCTCGTGTTCGAGCCCATCGGCTTCAACTGGCAGATCGCCATCGCGCTGGTGCCGGGGCTCGCCGCGCGCGAAGTCGCGGTCGGCGCGCTCGGTACGGTCTATGCACTGTCCGCCTCGGACGACGCCGTCGCCGATACGCTGACGCCGATCATCGCGGCCAGCTGGGGACTGCCCACGGCGCTCGCACTGCTCGCCTGGTACGTGTTCGCCCCGCAGTGCGTGGCGACGCTCGCGGCCGTGCGCCGCGAAACGGGTAGCTGGAAGGTGCCCGCAGGCATGGCCGCATATCTGTTTGCGCTCGCCTATGTCGCGGCGGGCCTCACCTACCATGTCAGCCGCATGCTGGTGGCGGCGCCATGATCACGCTGGACGACCTGCTGGTGATGGGCATGGTCGCGCTGGCGGCAGGTTTCCTGCTGCGCCGGGTGTGGCGACGTCTGCATCCGCGCACGGGTGCGGCGGCCGGCGGTTGCGCCGGGTGTGATGGCTGCGGTACGGCGGCGAGGCCGACGCGACCCTGCAGCAGCGCCCCACGCGACCGGCCGGGCTGAGCGGCGCCACGCCGCGGGTGGCTCGCCGCTGCTGCCCTTGAGCGCTCCCGCCCTGCGCCTGCAGCCGGAATCCCTCGGTCAGCGAGGGAAGTCCTGAGGAGTGCCTCGTCCTGATATCGCGTCTGGATACCGTCGGTTTACCGGGACTGACCACAATCGGCTCGTCCTGACCGATCCGAAGGGGTGGTACCACGTGCCGTGGCACGATCACCCGCTCGCGACGGCACGGGAGGCCGATCCCGAGCCCCGGGCCTGGCGCAAGACATGAGGAACGCTCGAAGTCGGGCGGCTACGAGCCGGCCGATACGAATGTGAAGTGCAAGCCCGGCGACCGCGGTACAGCCACGGACTGCCGCGCCAGCTGAAAACACAAGGCGTAATCCGCCGTCGTTGCTGTGATCGGGACATCGCAGAATCGACCGGCCGCCGTGACCTGCGGCGCTCCGCCGTAACGCTCGTCCGCGCTGTTGCGCGCCGTCCTCAGTGCGCAGGAACCTGGCGCCGCGTCTTCAGGGAGCGGGGCAACCGGCGGGCAGCAATGTGTAGTTCCGGTCGAATACCGCGCTGCACGACAACGCCGCACCGCCGTAATCGGCTGAGCCATCGAGCACACTGCGGGTAGCCGAGATGCTGCCTTCTTCAGGATTGAGATGGCGAATCCACAGCGGTGCCTTGAGCACCGAGTTGTCGATCTGGACCGTCACTTCGTTGATGCTGGAGGTCTGCACGGCGGCGTCACCGGCGCTCACGGTCGAGCGCAGCAGCACGAGGCTCGTGGGACCGTTGCCGCCGATGGCACATCCGATGTGGGAGGCGTCGATCGCCACCCCGTCGAGCGTCGCGGTACCATCCGGGCTCCGGAAACTCAGTCCCGTGCCGCTCGCACCGCCGACCACGTTGATGCGCGTTCCCGTCACATTCGGAAAGTTGTCGAAGGAACCGTTCGAGATTCCCACGGCCGTTCCCGCGGAATTCACCACGACCGCACCTCCTGTCAGGATGGACGCGCCGCTGGTCTCGTCACCGCCGCGCAGTCCGTATGCCTGTGAACCTCCGGATGCTGACAGAATCGTGTTCACGAACACGAACCGGCCCGCCCCCGCGAAGTCGACGCGGGCCGCCGTGCTGTTGGCCGCTCCGGTCGCGGTGATCCACGAGTTGACGATCCGCGGATCTGCCTCGCCGCCCAGGTCGACACCGACGGCCTCCTGGCCGCCGACAGCCGTGATATCGACGTCCGTCAACGCGGGGGAGGACGCTTCGACGATCATGCCGATGTTGGTACTGCCGCCACTCGCGCGCACG
>CAYWMY010000139.1:5556-7548 GCA_964459405.1 uncultured Steroidobacteraceae bacterium
GGAGGACGCTTCGACGATCATGCCGATGTTGGTACTGCCGCCACTCGCGCGCACGGCGACATCATTGATCGCATCGGGCGCGCAGCAGGCGTCGGTGCCCGGGGCCACAAACGCGAGCAGGCTCGTCGTGAGTCCCACGACGCGCGCGCCCGCATCCTGATGATTGACAATGGTGAGTCCATTGAGGTTGGCCCGTGATGCCACCGCAGTCGCCAGCCCCTTCCGGGCCAGCAGCGTGGTCGAAGTCCGGCCGGCACCGACGAGCTTGAGTTCGGGCCTGAGTACGAGCGTCTGCTGCAGCACGTAGGTTCCGGCCGAGATGTTGATGATGCACGGATAGGCCGGCAGCTGCGGCTGGGTGCACCAGCGATCACCCTCGAACGCGTTGAGGGCCGCCGCAACCGGATTCGAATAGTCGCCTCCGCTCGGGCTCACCGTCACGGAGTTCGGCGGCGCGGGGATCATCGTGAACGTCGGCTGCAGCGACCCCGACATTTCCCGGGACGCAAACGTTACGTAGGTGCGCGGACTCGCGCCGCCGACGATGGCGATGCCAAAGTTCGACGCGGGGTTCGCAATCCATTGATTGACAGCCACGGACACGTCGAACTCCACCCAGGCGCCTTTCATCTGCGAGGAAATCGACTGCGTGTTGAGCGGTGCCGCGGCAATCGGCGGCCGCGTGTTCCAGGTCACGCTGGTGTCCTGCCAATCGCCGAGGACGACATGTGCACTCAACGTGCCGGGCGTGCTCACCGACGTGATGTACAGCGAGAGCCGGGCCACGCCGCCGGCCCGCGTCGGCAGTTGTACCGGCAGGAGGCGCAGGTACGAAATCATCGCCCCATCCTGCGTCTTCAGAACCTGCGAGTGAGGCGAGGGAGTCGTGGGCGCGGCGCGGTTGACCCACGTGTCATGGGCCGCGGCGACAGTCGCCGCCTGCGCGTGGAGCGCCGCGAGGCTGGCGACCGAGAGCGCAAGCACCCGGAGCATGTACCCCGAACTCATGTGGTACGGGAACCGGCGCCGCTGACCCCTGAGGCATCTTCGCGTGATGGTGGCAAGGCTCATTGTGGGCTTCCTCTGCCGATTGCTCGACACACACCCTCGAAAATGCTCTTCGCCTGCGCGGGGGCCCTGTCAACGTGGACATGCGCAGCCAGTGCATCCGGGACCTTCCCGGCCCGGGCTCACCACACGCGGTAGAGGTCCCTGGGCTTCTTCACCCGACCTCGTACGTCGTCCTCAGGGTCGCAAGGGGGATCACGCGCAGGTCAACCCGGCGGCCTCGCGGTCGCGACGCGCGCTCGGCGCAAAGCCATCACGCCCTTCAGCAGATTGCCCGGCGCCACGGCAGCGACTTGTTTCGAACGCGGCAAAGTCGCATCGCCGGCGTGCACGGCACACGGTGCCCTGGAACCAATGGCGCTGACGGCCGCCCGACTGTGGCGACCACGGCCCACATACCGTTCAGCCGCGCGTGCTGCCGCTGTGATCCGAGGTTTCCCGGTTCAGGACACGTAGCCCAGCCGGTGCAATGCCTTGTCGAGCGCGCCGAGGAAGCCATCGATCTCGGACTCGCCGATCTGCGTACTGATCAGGAAATAGCCCAGCGACATCTGGTAGTAGCCCTGGTTCATCAGCGCCAGATGCAGGTTCACGATCTTCTGCCGGTCGGTCTGCATGCGCGTGCGATAGTCGACCACGCGTTCCGGTGCCCAGTGCATGCCGAACAGGTGGCCGATGCCGCTGGAGTGCAGCGGAATGCCGTAGCGGCGGCCGAGGGCGTCGATGCCGTCGCGTGCCCGCTGGCCCATGGCCTGCACGCGCGCATGCACTTCGGGGGTCAGCAGCTCGATCGCCGCGATGCCCGCGGCGAGCGAGAGCTGGTTGCAGGCGAAGGTGGACACCGAGGTGACCGGGGCCTTGCCGCCGTAGAGATCGGGGTCGAGCAGATTCATGATTTCGGCGCGGCCACCGACGGCCGACATC
>CAYWMY010000140.1:0-1597 GCA_964459405.1 uncultured Steroidobacteraceae bacterium
GGGGTCGAGGTTGCCCTTGAACGGATGGCGGTTGTCGGGATCGTGCGCCTCGTCGATCACGAGATCCACGGCCTCCGCGCCGGTGGCCTCGATGTTGCCGCGCGTGGTGTCGAAGTGCGTGTTGGACGGCACGATGCGGCCGGGGCCGCCCACGATCGAGAACAGGATCGCCTCGGCGGCGCGCCCCTGGTGGGTCGGGATGATGTGCCGGAAGGGCATCAGTTCGCGCACGGCTGATTCGAAGCGATAGAACGACGGCGAGCCGGCGTAGGATTCGTCCCCGCGCATCATCGCGGCCCACTGATCCGCGCTCATGGCACTCGTGCCGGAGTCCGTGAGCAGGTCGATGATGACGTCGTCCGCGCGCAGCGCGAACAGGTTCCAGTGCGCGCGACGCAGCAGTTCGATGCGTTCCTCGTGCGTCGTGAACCGGATCGGCTCCACGACCTTGATGCGGAACGGCTCGATGATGGTGCGCATGGACGGCAGGCTCCGTGTGGCCATGGGCCGGACCGGTCCGCACATCGCCTTCCCTCTCGGCCCGAGACCCGGCAACCCGCATCGTACGCTTCGCGCCTCACCGGCGCCTGATCTCACGGTATGCACGTTCGGCCCGGCGCATGACCCGCGCGCATCCGGTACGACTGTGATCCGGGCAGTCCGGCCGCGGACGCGGCATCCCCGCGTCATCGGCGCAGCGCGTTCGAAGTCAGGGTGGGCGCGGAATGCGTCGCTTCAGGAATCGCGGTGCTGCCGCGCCCGCAGCATGGCCACAAGGCAGGCCACCCCGGCCGCCGCAGCAACATGCTTCAGCGTGTGGCCGCTGATGAACGCGCCCATGGCGAAAACCCACGCGTCCACGAGCTCGAAGACCTTCGCCACCGCATAGGCGACGAGCGCCGCGATGAGATATCCGTTGCCGGACTGCCTCGCGGGATACAGCAGGAGCAACACGACGACGAGCAGCGAGCCGAACTGCACGAGTCCGTAGGGCCGCAGATCGCCCGCGCCCTCGAGCTCGCTCCAGTACCAGTACAGGACGCTGCCGGCGCCGAGCATCAGCAGCGGCAGGAACAGACGGCGCGCGAACCGCAGGCTGAGGCGCTCGGCCAGCTGCGCCGTCACGAGCCCCATGAAGCCCATGGTCATGGGCAATCGGTCCCAGACGAGGCGCGCGTTGTCCGGGGCGAGGTGATACCAGGCCGAGCCGATGCCGGTGAGCAGGGAACCAAGGAACACCGTCGCGTAAGGCCAGCGCAGCCAGGGCTCCGGGAACGTGGCCGCCCGGTCAAGGTGGTCGCGCAGCACGACTGCAAGACCCCACGCGCCGACGATCGTCAACGACAGGCTCGAAAGGACATCGAGGCCGTTGGGGATGCCGAGGACGACGCGTCGGTCCGCGAACAGGTGATATGCGGCCGGCTGCGGTATCCGCGGGCCCAGCGCCATGCCGATCGCCGCGACGAGCACGGTCACGACGAGTACTGAGTGTCGCAGGTTCACGTGACCGCGCTCGAGTCCTGTCGCATCCTCGGATGGTGCTCGAGTCTACTCCAGCGGGTCGTGCCCGCCCGCGGCTCTCGCCACGGCACGCGGC
>CAYWMY010000140.1:1697-7466 GCA_964459405.1 uncultured Steroidobacteraceae bacterium
CCCGGGGAACCGCCGCAGCGATCACGAGTCGTCAGGTCGCCGCGGACCGCCGTCACGGTGTCCGGTGCAGGAAGTACGATCGGATCGAGGGCATGAACATGGCCCGGCAGATCAGGTGATCCGACCCTCGCCGTCCAGGCCGAACTTCGTGCACATCTCGGCCCAGATTCCGGGTGTGCAGTTGCGCTCGATGACGGGACGCAGGCGATGCCACTGGCCGGGCGAGCACGCGTGCTGCAACCCCCAGGCAAAGACGCGCGTGGCGACATTGGCCGGCTGGCCCGCCGAACCGTGGTGGCTCAGCATATGCACGACCCATCCCACGAACCAGTCGAAGTCCGGCAGCAGCTCGCCCGGCACGAGCAACCGTTCGTGCACGACGCGCGCACGCGCTTCCGGAGTCGCAGCCGTTTTCGTCGTCAACGGCATCATCACCTCTTCCTCGTGCGCGAGGTGATGCAGGTGATCGTCCTTCCAGGCTGACCACACGGCACGCAGCGCTTTCAGATCGCCCCGCGCGAGCGCGACGCCGACGTCCGCGGCCAGCTTCGAATCCGCGACATGCTCGGCCGGCAGTTCCGCCGACGAGATCGCGCCACCACCGACCTGGTTCAGCAGACCGAACATGGCGTTGTCCTCCATCGCCATGTGGACGGCCAGGGCGCGCTGGAATGTCCGCCACTCGTCGCGGAAGCCCGCGATGTCGTTCGCGTCCAGTCTCTCGGCCTGCAGCCGGATGCTGGTGCGCAGCGCCTCGTGGGCGTTACGCATGATTGCGAACGGCATTGGCTTCGGCTGCTCGGGGGTGGCGGCCTGCGAAGGAGTCTCGCCTGGTGTGGACATGGCAGTGCTCCGCTCAGTGGTGATGATGCTGGCGCGGGCAGCGGTTCTGTTCGGTTCCGCCGCTCGTGGGCATGGCAGTGCTCCGCTCAGTGGTGATGATGCCCCTGTTCCGCCGCAGATCCAAAACCCGGAAAACGGTTTACAGCATACGCCGAATGACAGGCGGCGCAGCTCTCGGCCAGCCGCGAGTAGTGGAACAGCGCGAGCTCCGCATCGCGCGCGACCGCCGCGGCCTCCAGCTTTGCCGCGCGCGCGTGGAATTCTGCATCGAGCTGCTTGAACCGCGCGGGCAGCGCACGCTCGAGCTCCGCGGCCTGCTCGGGTGTGAGCTGCCGCGCCATGATGTAGCTCTCGTGGAGCTTCGCGCTGGTCGCCATGATTGCGGGCCAGTCGGCGCTGGCCAGCGCCACCACGAGGCCCTGCATGCCCTTCGAGATCTCGGCCATTTCGGCGCGCAGCAGGTCGAGCAGTCCCGGCGACAGCTCGACTTTCCGGGGCTCGGCATGGATATCGGCATGGGTTTCGGCACGGGGACCCTGCACTGCGGCGACGGACAGGCCGAGAAGCAGCAGCACGGCGTGGATCGGAGTGCGCATCGGCTCAGCTCCTCAGGTAGCGCCCGCGAGGGCCCGGACGCGTTGCAGGGCCGCGGCAGCCAGGCCCCAGCCGGCGGGCAGCGAAGTGGCGAGGTAGTAGGCGCGATCACCCGGCGTGACACCATGCATGGATCCGATGCCGAAGTACGCCATCACCAATCCCAGCGCGCCCGCCACGAGCCCGCCATAGAACAGCACTGTGGCGAGCGCCTTGCCGAAATTCGTCCTGCCGAGCAGAGGCAGCAGGAGGCGCGACACGCCGAAGGTCGCGAAGAACGCGACCGGCACCAGCACGACGGCCTCGAAGCGCTGGCCGGCCGTCAGGCCCGGGACCACCGACGCCGCAAGCCCGGACAGGCCGCAGGCCGCGAGCGTGAGCTGGTTGCCGCCGGGAATCTGCTGTCGTTCGTGTAGCCACATGTTGAGTGATCCGTCGACCGCCATGCCTGGCGAGGGAGCGAATGGTAACCGGCCCGCGCCGTCCACGGCGCCGGAGCCTTCGGTCGGGCCGCGCTCCGGTGCGCCGGCACAGCCTGGCTTCGATACCGGCGCACCAGCCGCATCACCGCCGCCCGGATGTGCGGCGCGAAAGCCGGCGGCTCATCGCGCACGACCGAACCAGCGGGCCAGCAGATTGTAGAGCCAGGCGAAAATCACGCCGCCGAAGGCGCCGTCCGCGAGACCGTACAGCGTGCCCGTGATGACCGAGCGGATACCGGCACCGGGCACAAAACCCGGGTACATGGACGCGACCACGTCGAGGAAGGCCCTGCCGTAGGGCGGCCAGATGAGATTCGCGGCCGCGAACAGCAGGATCGCACCGCCCCAGAACAACGCAAAA
The DNA here is from genome assembly GCA_964459405.1 of uncultured Steroidobacteraceae bacterium. Taxonomy (GTDB): domain Bacteria; phylum Pseudomonadota; class Gammaproteobacteria; order Steroidobacterales; family Steroidobacteraceae; genus CAYWMY01. The sequence continues at coordinate 3,978 of CAYWMY010000140.1, forward strand.
GTGGCGCCCAGCGCGGCGACATTGAAACGCATCGACACCTCCGCGAACGAACGAGGCAACCGGCGTCGGAACCGCGGGTCTCAGATCACGCGGACGTGACCCGCCACGCGGGTGCCGTGGTGGCCGGGCGGGCTCTCGCTGTCCCTGACCGCTTCCGCGAAGACCGGGCTCCGGAAGAATGCCTGGAATGCCTCTTCATTGTGGAAAGCCATCGTGGCGAAGGATTCCGGACCGCCATCGTCCGGGCCGTCGCCCGGCACGATCGGGCCGCGTCAGGGGCGAACGTTCACGCCGTACTCACCCAGCACCTCGACCACTCTCGTGACGTCCCGCGAATCCGGCGGAATCTCGCGATTCAGCGCTGTGAACAGGCCGACTGCCTTGCTTCGCCTGCCGGTGATTTCCAGCATTTCACCACCACCGGGCCCGTAGCTGAACGCGTGAACGGTGCCAGCCGGAACGTGTACGAAGGTGCCTTCCGTGCACATGCTGGTTTCGTCACCGCAGACGAAGCGAACCTGGCCCCGGGTCACATAGAACGACTCATCCCAGTCGTGGCTGTGTGCCGGCGGACCCATCCCTTCCGGACCCGACTGCAGCGTGATCTGCTGGTCCTGCGCATCCGCCTCCGAAGCCAGGACGATGACCTTCGTGCCGACGACATTCAAAGCAGCGCCGCGATCGCCGGGTGTAACGATGAAAGGCTTCGGACTCATGGCTCAGCACTCCTGTCGTGATCTGATCGGCCCCTGTTTCGCAGCTTCGACTGTTCCTGGTGCTCGCTGCGGCTCATGTTGTGGACCCCTGCCCGGTCGACCGCCAGTCAAACCGGCGTTGCCACCTTGAGGCCCATGATGCCCGCGATGATGAGCGCGACGCTGATGAGCCGAACGGCATTCGCCGGTTCGTCGAGGAGCACGATTCCGAGGAGCACCGTGCCCACCGCTCCTACGCCGACCCACACGCTGTATGCGGTACCGACGGGCAGCGACTTCATCGCCAGGCCGAGCAACCAGAGACTGGCGATCATCGCGAACACCGTCCAGAGCGTGGGCCACAGGCGTGTAAAGCCCTCCGTGTACTTCAAGCCGATGGCCCAACCGACCTCGAACAGTCCCGCCACAACGAGAATGACCCAGGCCATGTGTGCTCCTTATCCGAACTGCCAGGGTCGTCCCCGATCGACGCCGGAGCGGTGAGGTCGTCCCCACTGGTTTCAACGGCCTGACTGCGGACTGCGCGACCGACGCGTGACAAGGCAGATCGTCTGCTTCGCGCCGTCACGTTCCTGGTCCGTCGCGACCGCGTGTTCAAACTACAGCACCGGTCGGAGAACGCGTCAACGGGCCGAAGGTCCGGAGGCATTCGCGTAACCCCAGCGCCGCCGGGCGTCAGTCCTTCTTCGCGCCCACCGGCAGCAGATACAGTGGCCGCTCCGCGCCGCCCAGGCCCAGCAGGGACGTGATCCGGTCATCGTTGAACGCGCCCACCACGGCCGCGCCGAGACCGAGCGCTTCCGCCTGCAGCAGCACGTTCTGCGCGGCGTGGCCTGCCTCCATGTGGACGTAGCGGACACCACGTGCGCCATATTTGCGCGTAGTGCGCGGCAAGGTGGCGCTGAACACCAGGATGGCCGGCGCCGCGGCGATCCAGGACTGCCCGAGCGCGGCCGCCGCCAGCTCGGTACGCCTGTCACCCGGCGCGATGCGACGCAGACGATGTCCGGCCGGCTGGTAGCGATAGATGCCGGGTGCCAGCCCCGTCACCTGGCCGCCGACCAGGTAGACCTGCAGGGGATACAGCCCACCGGCCGAGGGCGCGGTACGCCGGCCGTCCATCCGCGTGATGCCCTGCGCGGCCCACAGGAGCTGCGCAGCCTGATCCATGCCCAGTGGCGCGGCCGTGTAGGCCCGCAGGGTGCGCCGCTGCTGGAGCAGGCGCTCGAGGTATACGGTGCCCTCCGTCCGCGGTTTCGGCAGCTCGATGAACTCGAGCGTCGGGTCTCCGGCCAGCGCAGTCGCGGGCAGCCACGCAAGCATCCACGGCAGCATGCGCTTCATGTCCGCTCCGCGACCTCAGTCGACCGGAAACTCACCTGCATCAGGACCGGGCCTGCGCTTCGCGAGCCGCTCGCGCGCACGCTCGCAGATCTGCAGCTGCTCCGCCTCGGTTGAATACGGCCAGGCAATGATCTCGGACACATGGCGGCCGCAGCCGATACAGATGTCGGCGGGATCGAGCTTGCAGATGCCGATGCAGGGAGAAGCCACGGGCGACGATGATGCAGGCATTCACGGTCTCCTGTGATGACCGTCATTCAAACGCCGGCTGTTGATCGAGGGCCCCTCGGCGGCAGGACTTCCTTCGCTCGACTCGGAGCCCTCCTGCGCGCCGCGTACCTGCGGCACACGGCAGCCGGTGACCGCTGTTTGTCCGCATGATGTCTCACCGTTCCGCCCACGCCGCGATCACGCGATGCAGCGCGTCGAGCCCGTCGGTCAGCGCCGCGGGGCCGGGCTGCAGGATGACGGGTGACCTGATCTCATGCAGCTCGCCGTCCTGCACCGCCGGCACTGCGCTCCAGCCCGGGCGTGCCGCGACTGCGCGCGGCTGGAATTTCCTGCCGCACCAGGAGCCGAGGATGATGTCCGGCGCCCGGCGCACGACTTCCTGCGGATCCGCGACGATACGGTTGCGGCCCAGCGACTGCACGGCGCGCTCGGGGAAGATGTCGTCGCCACCCGCGATGCCGATGAGCTCCGAGACCCAGCGGATGCAGCTGATCATCGGTTCGTCCCATTCCTCGAAGTAGACGCGCGGCCGCCGCGGCAATGCCGCCGCAGCCGCACGGACTGACTCGACGCGCGCACGCAGCTCCCGAGCGTACTGCCGGGCGGGTTCGGCCGCCCCCACCAGCGCGCCGAGCCGCTCAACGTAGGCGAGGATGCCCGCCACGCTGCGATGGTTGCTGATCCACACCTCGACGCCCGCACGGATCAGTGCCTGCGCGATGTCGGCCTGCATGTCGGAGAAGCCGATCGCCAGATCCGGCCGGAGATCGAGGATGCGATTGATCTTCGCCGATGTGAATGCCGAGACGCGCGGCTTCTCGCGTCGCGCGCGCGGCGGGCGTACCGTGAAGCCGGAAATGCCGACGATGCGGTCCTGCTCGCCGAGCGCATACAGGACTTCGGTCGGCTCCTCCGTGAGACAGACGATGCGCTGCGGGTAGCCTTCAGCCGACGACGGCACTTACGGGTCCCGGTGTGACAGGTGACCGACGGGCGGGCAGGACGGCGCGGCAATGAGATCACGGGTTGCTGCCACGCGTCCGGCGCGCGGGCTGCAACGGCGGGATCGACTCGTCTCGCGGGAAGACTGACGCTCGACTCGTCGACCCGCCTGCGCGCCCGCGCGCTGCGAAGTGCTGCGATGGGCACCGGGCAATGCCCCCATGTTCTGCGGCGCGCGCCGCAACCCGTCATCGGC
>CAYWMY010000141.1:0-7448 GCA_964459405.1 uncultured Steroidobacteraceae bacterium
GCCTCGACGACGCCCGGCTGCGACTGCTGCGCGAGGCGGAGGCTGCGGGTCGTATCCAGCACCCCGACATCGTGCAGGTCATCGAGGCGGGCGAAGAGCGCGGCATCGTCTTCCTGGCGATGGAATTCGTCGAGGGCGTCTGCCTCGCGACACACACCACCGAAGGACATCTGCTGCCACCGCGCATGGTGGCCCAGATGTGCGCCCGCGTCGCCGACTGTCTGGCGTTTGCGCACGCGCGCGGCGTCGTGCATCGCGACATCAAGCCCGCGAACATCGTTTTCGACCAGAAGAACCGGCGCGTGCGCGTCATGGACTTCGGCGTGGCCCGGCTCACAGACAGCTCGGCGACGCGCACCGGGATCATCCTGGGTTCCCCGTCATACATGGCACCGGAACAGTTCGATGGTCGTCCGCCGACAGGCCGCGCGGACCTGTTCTCCCTGGGCGTCACGCTGTTCCAGCTGCTGACCGCGCAACTGCCGTTTCGCGCCGATTCGATCCCGCGGCTCATGACGCGCATCGCCACCGAGCCGCACCCGCCGCTCGCCACGATCCGGCCCGACCTGCCTGCGACGCTGGGACGCGTCCTCGACCGGGCGCTGGAGAAGGACGCGCCGCGTCGTTATGCGACCGGCGGCGAGATGGCCGCGGCGCTCAACGACGCCGTGCGCGAGATTCCGGCGGGGCTGCGCTGATGGGCCGCTTCGTAAACCTGCGTTCGCGGCTGCGTGCCGTCGGCCTGACCGATACCGGCCGGGTCCGCGATCACAATGAGGATGCGATCGCCTGGGACCCGGAAATCGGCCTGTTCGTGCTGGCGGATGGCATGGGCGGCTACAACGCCGGCGAGGTCGCGAGCGGGATCGCCGCCAAGACGGTCAGCAGCATCGTGCGCGAGGCATACGCGGTGCAGGACCTCGACGGTGCCGACAAGGCGACGGGCCTCAGGCGCGTGAGCATCCTGCTGCGCGATGCCATCGCACGCGCCAACAAGATCATCTACCAGACGTCCAGGACCCAGCCACAGTGCGAAGGCATGGGCACCACGCTCGTGGCCGCCCTGCTCTACGACAACCGCATCACCGTCGCGCACGTGGGCGATTCGCGACTCTACCGGCTGCGCAGCGAGAGGCTCGAGCGGCTGACTCTCGACCATTCCCTGCTCCAGGAACTCGTCGACCGCGGTTTCTATTCCCCTGAGGAGGCCCAGCGCGCCACCAACAAGAACTACGTGACCCGGGCCCTGGGGGTCGAACCCTCGGTCGAGGTCGAGATCCACGAGCACCCGGTCCAGAAGGGCGACATCTTCATCCTGTGCTCGGACGGTCTGTCGGACATGATCGAGGACGAAGACATCCATTTAACGATAACCACATTCGGTGCTAATCTTGATACGGTCGCCAAACAGTTGATTCAACTCGCGAATGACAATGGCGGCCGGGACAACGTGTCGGTGGTCATCGCCCAGACCACCGACACCTTCCCCGTACGGCGGCGGGCGCTGGACAGAATCCTGGGCTGGTTCGGTTAACCGATTCTCGAGGGTGACCTATGGCGCGGCTGATACTGAGCCTCGATGGCCAGGTGCTGGCGGAATACAACATGACGAAGGAGCGCTACACCATCGGTCGCCTGCCGGACAATGATGTGCGCATCGACAACGTGGCGGTCAGCGGTCACCACGCGCTGATCATCAACATCCTCAACGACTCGTTCCTCGAGGATCTGAACAGCACCAATGGCACCTACGTCAACGGCAAGCTGATCAAGAAACACGCTCTGCAGCACGGTGATGTCATCACCATCGGTCATCACCACCTGCGCTTCGTCGACAGCCAGATCGAGAGCGCCGAACCCGATGAGTTCGAGCGCACGATGATCATCCAGCCGGGTCAGGTCAGCGAGGAGCGCATCCGGGCGGCTACACGCTCGCCCGCGCGCACAACGGGCGCATTGCCGCCTGCCGGTGCCGCACCGAGGAAGCAGGCGGCGGCCAAGCTGCAGGTGCTGTCCGGCCAGTTCGCCGGACGCGAGCTCGAACTCAACAAGGCGCTGACGACGCTGGGCCGGCCGGGCGTGCAGGTGGCCGCGATCACGCGCCGTGCCGACGGCTACTTCATCGTCCATGTCGAGAGCGCCCAGGACGACTATCCGCTCGTCAACGGGCAGTCGATCGGGCCGCAGGCCCGCCCGCTGGCCGACAACGACGTGATCACGCTGGCCGGCGTGAAGATGGGATTCTTCCTCGCCTGAAGTGGTCTGTTCGCATCGGATCCGGACCCGATCCGGATCCGATGCGGGCCCGCGACATCATCAGGCCGGGCCGCGCCAGACCCGCCTCAGTGCACATCCCGGTGCACCCGCTGGCTCACACGGCACAGCAGCTCGTACGAGATGGTGCCGGCCCGGGCGGCGATCTGCTCGACCGGCAGACCCGGGCCCCACAGCTGCACGGGATCCCCGACGGCCGGACGTGGCACGCGCGTCACGTCGATGGCCATCATGTCCATCGACACCCGCCCGGCGATGCCGGTGAGCGCACCATTGACCAGCACCGGCGTTCCGCTGTCCGCGCTGCGCGGATAGCCGTCCCCATAGCCCGCCGCCGCGATCGCGAGCAGCGTGTCGGCCGGGGCGCGCCAGGTGGCCCCGTAACCGACGGTTTCCCCGGCCGCGACATGCTTGAGCGCAATCACGCGGGTCACGAGCGACATGGCCGGCACGAGCCCCAGCGAGGGCGCATCGGCATCATCGAAAGGCGATGCGCCGTACAGCGCGAGGCCCGGGCGCACCCAGTCGCTGTGGGCCGCCTGGAAGCCGAGGATGCCAGCGGAATTCGCAATGCTGCGCTCCCCGGGCAGGCCGGCCGTGAGGCCTGCGAACACGGTGAGCTGCTGCGTCGTGAATGCCTCGTCGCGTGCATCCGCGTTGGCGAGATGCGTCATGAAGTTGAGCGGCGCACGGATCCGCGGACAGGCGCGCAGCCGATCGAGCGCCGCCGGCAGCTCCCCGGGCCGGAAGCCCAGCCGGTGCATACCGGTATCGATCTTGACCCAGACACGGAATTCGTGGGCCCCACGCCAGTGTTCGAGCAGTGCCACCTGCTCGGGGGTGTGCACCACGAGTTCGAAGCCGTGCACGGCCGCACCGGCGAGTTGCTCTGCGTCGAGGACGCCTTCGAGCAGCACGACGGGCCGCCGGCAGCCGGCGGCTCGCAGCGCGATGCCTTCCTCGAGGCGCGCGACGCCGAAGCCATCGGCCGTCTCCAATGCGCGCGCGACATGCAGGATGCCGTGCCCGTAAGCGTTGGCCTTGATGACCGCGAGCACGCGCGCGCGCGGCGCAACGCTGCGGATTCGCGCCAGATTCGCGCGCAGGGCGGCGGTGTCGATGATCGCGCGGATGACCGGCCGCTGCACGGCTCAGAACACGCCTTCGCCGTAGGATTCGGCGATGAGGTTCTCGAAGCGTGTGAACTCGCCGAGGAAGGTCAGGTGCACCTCCCCCGTGGGACCGTTGCGCTGCTTGGCGATGATGATGTCCGCGATGCCCTTGCGCGTGGTGTTGGGCTCGTAGACCTCCTCGCGGTAGATCAGCAGGATCACGTCCGCATCCTGCTCGATGGCCCCGGACTCGCGCAGGTCCGACATCACGGGCTTCTTTTCGGTGCGCTGCTCGACGCTGCGGTTCAGCTGTGACAGCGCGATGACCGGCACCTTGAGTTCCTTGGCCAGTGCCTTCAGCCCGCGCGAGATCTCGGAGATCTCGGTGGCGCGGTTCTCCTTGGTGCCGGGCACCTGCATGAGCTGCAGGTAGTCGACGACGATCAGACCGAGGTTCTTCTCACGTTTCAGCCGCCGCGCGCGGGCGCGCACCTCGGTTGGCGTGAGGCCTGGTGATTCGTCGATGTAGAGCGGCGCCGACGACAGCTGGGAAATCGCGCCGTTGATGCGCGACCAGTCCTCCTCGCCGAAGCTGCCGGTGCGCAGGTGCCCCTGATTCACTCGCCCCAGCGAGGAGATCATGCGCATCGTCAGCTGCTCGGCCGACATTTCCATCGAGAACACGGCCGCGGGCACGCCACGCCCGATCGCGGCGTTCTCCGCCATGTTCACGGCCAGCGTGGTCTTGCCCATCGAGGGTCGGCCCGCGACGATGATCAGATCGCCGGGTTGCAGGCCGGCCGTCAGCCGATCCAGGTCGGTGAACCCGGTCGGGATGCCGGTCAGCTGCCCGGGTGACTGATGCAGCGCGTCGAGCCGGTCGATGGTGGCCGGCAGGATGTCCTTGATCGCGATGAAACCGCTCTTCTTGCTCGCGCCGCGCTCGGCGATCTCGAACACGCGACGCTCGGCCTCGTCGACCAGCTCCGTCGCGGAACGTCCCGAGGCATCGAGGGCCGCCGTGGCGATCTCGCCACCGGCGGCGATGAGCTGCCGCAGCACGGAGCGCTCGCGCACGATCTCCGCATAGGCACGCACGTTGGCGGCGCTCGGCGTGTCCCGCACCAGGGTCCCGAGATACGCCAGCCCGCCCGCGTCCGTGAGCCGGCCGTGGCGCTCGAGATGTTCGGAGACGGTCACGGCATCGCAGCCGCCGCGCTGTTCCGCGACCGTGCCAACGGCCTCGAAGATCAGCCGGTGATCAGGCCGATAGAAGTCCCCGGCCGAGATCACGTCGGCGACCGCGTCCCAGGCCGCCTGATCCAGCATGAGACCGCCCAGCACCGCCTGCTCGGCCTCGACCGAGTGCGGCGGTGTGCGCAGCGTCTCGACGTCGCCGCGCTCAGTGGTACGTGTTCGGGTAGCTCGTGTCATGCCCACCACCGGGCAGCGGCACTCGCGGGCGCCGCCACCCGTCCTGGGGTCAGTCCTCGCCCACCACGACGACGGTCATCTCGAGGTCGACGTCGGTATGCAGGTGCACGCTCACGACGTGCTCGCCGGTCGTGCGGATCGGGCCAGCCGGCATGCGGACCTCGCTGCGCGTCAGCGCATGGCCCGCCTTCGTCGCCGCCTCGGCGATGTCGCTCGTGCCGATCGAGCCGAACAGCTTGCCCTCGCCGCCCACCTTCGCCGCAATCGTCAGGCGGAAATCCCTGAATCCGGCGGCCCGCGCCTCGGCGGCGGCGAGCTGTTCGGCGGCCTTGCGCTCGAGCACCGCGCGCTCTGCCTCGAAACGGGCGACGTTCGCCGCGGTGGCCAGCGTCGCCTTGCCCTCGGGCAGCAGGAAATTGCGGCCGTACCCCGGGCGGACCTTGACGCGGTCGCCGATGTTCCCGAGGTTCGCGACCTTCTGCAGCAGAATTACTTCCATGGTTGCACCACTCGTACAGTCATCGTTAGTCGAAACTCCGGATCATCAGTCCCGCGCCGCCGGCCCAGCGTGCCGCTCGCGGATCCGGACCCAGGTGTCGGCGAATCCGACACCCGCCAGCACCAGCGGCATCAGCACCGCCAGCAGGTAAGCCACCACCACCACGCCGGTGCCGATCACCTGCGCAGCCTTCAGCGCGTGCACAATCGCCAGCGCCTGGATCATGAATGCCGCGGACAGCAGGAACACGAGGTCCCCGGCCGCCGGCAACGCATGTCCGGCATAGCCCGCCACGATGCTCACGAGCAGGGCCGCGACCATCGCCCAGGCCAGCGACTGACCGAGCCGCAGCTGCCGGAACTCACGTGCGAACAAACCGGGCTCGCGGACCAGTCCGAACAGCCACAGACCCACGAACGCCGAAACCAGCGTGTGCAGCATCACCAGCCATGCGATGGTGCGCCATGCGACCCCGACAGCCGCCTCGCCGATCTCGGTGGCACTCTTGTGCACGCCCATGTCGGCCAGCATGCGCGCGGTCTGCTCCAGTGCGGGCCTCGCATCGTCGATCATCGGCCGCAGCACGTTGGTCGGCGAGCCGAGTGCGAGGTGCACGACGACGAGCAGCAGGCTCGCGGCGATCGTGACCGCCTGGAACGTGAACGGCAGGCTGCGCGTGCGCTCGAGCAGCGAACCGGCCAGATACGCAGGCAGCAGCATCACGACCGGAATACCGATCGCGAGCGCTGCCCCGCCGACCGGCGCGAAGGCCCAGGCCAGCGGCAGCATGGCCCCCAGCGCCGCGAATGCCGCGGCACGCGGGCCCGCGGCCAGCAGACTCAGGACCATGATCGCCGGCGGCACCCAGGCCGCAACCGGCAGCAGCGACAGGGCGAGCAGCGACGCCAGCGCCGCGGCGATGAAGCCGCGGAACGGCTGTCCGGTGACCCATTCGGCGAAGCGGCGCACGGGGGGCGTGTCCGGCCGCCGCAGGGCGGCCGGTCATCCGTCAGTGCTGGTCGGTGTACGGCAGCAGAGCCAGATAGCGGGCGCGCTTGATCGCCTCCGCCAGCTGTCGCTGGTAGAACGCGCGCGTGCCGGTGATGCGGCTCGGCACGATCTTGCCGGTCTCCGAAATGTAGCCCTTCAGCGTGGCCAGATCCTTGTAGTCGATCTGCTCGACGCCTTCGGCCGTGAACTTGCAGTACTTCTTGCGACGGAAGAAACGGGACATGTGCGGTACTCCGGTCTAGGACAGGACGGGCGTCAGGCGGCCGACACGGGCTCATCCGCGTCGTCGTCACGCGCTTCGCCGCGCTCGCGGTCATCGCCCGACTTCGCCATCGGCGAAGGCTCGGTCACCGCGCGGTCCATGCGCACCAGCAGGTGCCGCAGCACGGCATCGCTGAAGCGGAACGCACCCATCAGCTCGTCCACGACCTTCTGGTCGGCCTCGATGTTCATCAGGACGTAATGGGCCTTGTGAACCTTGGCGATCGGGAACGCCAGCTGGCGCCGGCCCCAGTCCTCGAGACGGTGGATCTGGCCGCCGCCCGCCGCGATCATGCTGCGGTAGCGCTCGATCATGGCGGGGACCTGTTCGCTCTGATCCGGGTGGACCAGGAATACCACTTCGTAATGGCGCATCGATTGCTCCTCATGGCTCTGCAGCCTCCCGCCGGATGCGACCGCGGTGAGGCAAGGAGTGAAGGCCCGCGAGGGCCCGGGTGGAAAAGGCCGCGCACGATACCGCGGCCGCGCGCTCGCCGCAAGTTCCTGACACCGTTAAGTGTTTCGGCCGTCTGTTCAGGGGGAACGGGGACATCCCTGTTTCCCGGGATGCCCGCGGCCGTGGTGGTGGCGGCAACATCACCGCCAGTCCGGAAATGGGGACATTCCTGTTTCCCGGGACGCCCGGGCTGGACGCACGGGCTGTCGACGGCTGCAGGCCGGCGCGCGTCGGGCCGTACCACTGGCGGACGCGCTCCGCGGCCCACTGCGCCGGGCGGTCGGCATGGCAGCCATTGCAGGCGTGCGGCACGCCCAGCGACACCGACAGGTCCGGCCGCGGCCCCCGGAAGCCGTGATCGCGCCGGGCATCCACGGTCATGCAGGTGCGCGCCGTCATG
>CAYWMY010000142.1:0-7444 GCA_964459405.1 uncultured Steroidobacteraceae bacterium
CTATGAACTCACGAGTGGCCGGCGTCTGTTCGCCGTCGTGCGCCAGCAGCACAAAGTCGGTGCGCAGGTCGAAGCCGGCGATGGGGCGGCGGACCGTTCCGGAGCGTGACTCCCGGCTCTGGCGGAACCAGCCGAAGGTGATCACCGGCAGATGGTGCTTCAGGCCATAGCGCTCGGTGCCGGCACTCGTTGCCTCGGGTGGAAGGATTGTCTCGGCCTGTGCGCGGGCCAGCAGCTCGCGGATCGGCCGAAGCAGTGCCACGCCGTGACCGTCGGATGGAATGACCACGCGCTCGCCCTTCAGTGCACGCAACGGCACTTCGTCGAACCGGGCCAGTTCATGGTCCACGGGAATGCGCAGTTCGATCCTTTCCTGTCGCAGCACCATCTGCCGCAGCGGCAACGGGTAGGTCAGCTCACCCCGGTCACCGTCGTCGTATTCCTGCCCCGGCACGCCGAGGCCCAGGATCAGCGCGAGTTCGAGGTTGTGCGACCGCAGGTCGCGGATGATCTCGCTCTGGTGCCGGCTGTCGACCCTGAGGTCGATGTCCGGGTGGGTCTCCATGAACTCCTCGACCAGCCCGGACCGCTCCGGCAGATCGAACGTATACAGTGCCGCCCCGAGTCGCAGGCGGTTGGACTGCTCGCTGCGGATGTTCCGGGCCTCATTGAGGAACTGGTTGCTGTGCTCGACGGCGCGCCGCGCATAGTCGAGCAGCCGCCGACCGGCCGTCGTGATCACGACCTCACGGGTCGTGCGCTCGAACAGCTGACAGCCGAGCACGCGCTCGAGCTGGCTGATCTGGATCGACAGCGTGGGCTGCGTCATGTGCAGCCGCTCCGCGGCCGCCGTAAACGAGCGTGTCTCGGCGACGGCCACGAAGCAGCGCAGCGGTTTGTTGCTGAGGTCCAAACACATTCCCCCGGCGGGTGCAGTTCAGGACTGTGATCGCTGCGACGCGTTCGATCACGTCCTGATTGATTCCAGAATCCAATAAAAAGGCCGTCAATGCAATTGGACATCGACGATGCCGCTCTCAACCATCACGCAGGCAATACGGCCGGGGGGCAAGCCGTCGTCAGCGCGCGTCACGCACTGCAGATGGGTCAGCTTACCGCCCGACGTGAGTCGGAGTTCGTCCCATTCGCATCGTCAGGACCGTCATGAAGCCGCGTGTCGCCAGCACAGCACCTTCCCGAAGCCGCCTCGGCAGTTTCTTCCAGGCGAGATCTGTCGCGCTGGTAGGCGCCACGGAGCGATCGTTCTGGTCGAACGTGGCATTCCGCAACTGCGTGGATCTCGGCTTCGAGGGCTACATCCACGTCGTCAACCCGAAGGGTGGACTGGTCTACGGACAGACGGCGGCGAAGACGTGCGCAGCCATCGGGGAACCGGTCGACGTGGCGCTGCTGATGGTGCCGGCCGCGGCATTGCCGGACGCGCTCGATGATCTCGACGAGGCGGGGATCCGCAATGCCGTGGTGCTGTCGTCGGGCTACGCCGAGAGCGGAGCCGACGGCGCGGAGCGACAGCGCCGGCTGGCCGAGATGGCGCAGCAGCGCGGGATCACGCTGCTCGGCCCGAACTGTCTGGGGTTCATCAATTACCTCGATCGCGTTCCGGTCTGGACCGCGGCGCTGCATGCGGTCAGCCCCGGATGCGTGGCAATCGTCTCGCAGAGCGGTGCGACGGCATCCTACATCTGCGATTTCGCGGCACAGCAGGGGCTGGGCATCGGCTACGTCGTGTCCACCGGAAACGAAGTCGGCCTGACCACTGCGCGGGTACTCGACTTTCTCATCGACGACCCGCGTGTGCGCGTCGTGGCGCTGTTCATCGAGGCGATCCGGGATGCGGACGTCATGATCGAGGCGGCGCAGCGCGCGCGGGAGCAGCGGAAGGTGCTGATTGCGCTCAAGGTCGGCACGGCATTGACGACGGCCCGGGCTGCGATGGCGCACACCGGCTCGCTGGTTGGCGACGACCGTGTTTTTTCGGCCGCCTGCCGTCGTTACGGGATCATCCGCGTACGTTCGATCGAGGAACTCGTCGCTACGGCGGACCTGCTGTCGAACGTGCCGTTGCCTGCGCGACCGGGGCTTGGCCTGGCCGCGATCTCGGGCGGGATCTGCGAGATCGCGTCGGATCGCGCGGCGGTGGTCGGAGCGCCGCTGCGGGAATTCGCGGAGCCGACGCGGCTCGCCATCGCCGCGCTGCTGCCGGAGTTCGCGGCCGTCCATAACCCGCTGGATGGAACAGGGGCGGCGGCACTGGACCCGGCCCTCCTCGAAGGCGTCATCGCCGCGATGGGCAGTGATCCAGGGATCGGTCTCGTGGTGGTGATGTTCGACGTACCGCAGGAACGGCATGGCCTCGCCTATGACATGCTCAGGCGGATCGCTGCAGCCGCCGCGCGGACCGAAGTACCGGTCGTGCTGATCAGCACGGCCGTGCGGCCCATATCCGGCATCGCGCGCGCGATCGCCGGCGAAGTTGGCGTGACCTGCCTGGGCTCCGGGATCGAGCACGGTCTCGCGGCGCTCGCGCATGCATTTCGCGTCGCGGCCGACCGCGTGATGGCGGTGAACTGGCGCCCCGAGCCCCTCGTGTCGCGGCCAGCCGGACGCCCGGTCTCGGATCGTGAGACGCTCGATTGGCTCTCCGAGGCCGGGGTGCCCGTGGTGCCCGGCCGCATCGTGCACAGTGCGGATGAGGCGGTGCGCGAAGCGGCACGGTTGGATGGGCGCGTGGCGTTGAAGATCGCGTCACCCGACATCCTGCACAAGAGTGACCTCGGGTGTGTCGTGCTGGATCTGGCGGAACCAGCCGCGGTGGCGGGCGCGTTCGAGACCATCGTGGCGCGGGCACGCTCGGCGCGGCCCGATGCCCGCGTCGACGGCGTGCAGGTTGCGCCGATGCGCAGGTGCGGGATCGAGATCTACGTGGGTGTGCTGCGCGATCCGCAGTGGGGTCCGAGTCTGGCTGTGGGGCTCGGGGGCATCTGGGTGGAACTGCTGCGGGACACCAGTGTCCGCCTCCTGCCTGTGACAGAAGACGAGGTGCTCGGCATGCTGGCCGAGCTGCGGGGCTCGCGGCTGCTCGACGGCTTCCGCGGCATGCCCGGCGTGGACCGGTCGCGGCTCGCCAGCGTGATTGCAGGCATCGGACGAGCAGCGCTCGCACTCGGTCCCCAGCTGATTTCCCTGGAAGTCAATCCGCTCGGTATCGAGGGCGATCGCATCGAGGCGCTGGATGCACTCGCGGTCTGGGATCACGAGTGACACGCGCGCAACAGCCGGGCGCATGGACCCTGCCATGCTCCCCCCGCGTCCATAGAAGATTCACATAAATTGCCACGTGTTTCAATTTGGATTGCGCAGTCGTCTGCGGCACGATCCGCGCGATGAGCTGCGTCGCGCGGGCACCGCACCGAACATCATGAGTCGGTGCAGGGCCGCGACGGATTTCTCGACAGACCACAGGAGCCATACGATTTGGAACCAATCCGAAGTCTCGTAGGTGCGGAGTTCCCGCTGTTTGCGTTCAGTCATTGCCGCGATGTCGTTGCGGCCGTCAGCAGGGCCGGGGGATTCGGCGTACTGGGCGGCAGCAGCTTCACGCCGGAATCCCTGGAGGAGGAACTGCGCTGGATTGACGCGCACGTCGATGGCAAGCCCTACGGCGTCGACATCCTGATCCCCGAGCACCAGATGCTGGGGCTGGACCACAGTATCGACGCGCTGCTCGCACAGATCCCCGCCCGCCACATCGACTTCACGGTCGAGCTGCTGCGCCAGCACGGCATTTCTGCCACAGCGGATGATGTCGTGACGCGCCAGCTCCCGGCCACGCTGCCGGAGATGGGCGAGGCGCTCATGGACGTGGCGTTTCGCCACCCGATCCGGTTGATGGTCAACGCGCTGGGCATTGCACCGCCCGCGATGATCGAAAAATCGCGCAAGCACGGCGTCCCCGTGGGTGCACTGGTGGGGGCGAAGGAACACGCGGTGCGGCAGGTGAAGGCCGGCGTGGACCTCATCGTGGCGCAGGGTGGCGAGGCGGGCGGGCATTGCGGCGAGGTGTCGACGCTGGTGCTGGTGCCGGAAGTGCTGCGCGCGATCAAACTGATTCGTGACGTGCCGGTGCTGGCGGCCGGCGGAATCATGACGGGCGCACAGATGGCCGGCTGCATGGCGATGGGCGCCGCAGGCGTCTGGACCGGATCGGTGTGGCTGGCGACGACCGAGTCGGAGGCGAGCGAGACGTTCCGCCAGAAGATGGTGGCGGCGGGTTCGCGTGACACGATCCGCTCGCCCTCGCGCACCGGCAAGCCGAGCCGCCAGCTGCGTTCAGCCTGGCATGCGGCCTGGGATGGACCGGGCAGTCCGGGCGCGCTGCCGATGCCGCTGATGCCGATGATCAGCGTGCCGACCTTCAGCAAGATCGACCGTGCGGCGGACGCTGGCAATGCGAAGGCGGCGGAGCTCGTGAGCTATTGGGTGGGCCAGGGCGTGGGGCTCGTCGACAGCGTGCGGTCGGCTTCGGCCGTGGTGTACGACTTCAAGCAGGACTTCGCCGATGCGATGGGCCGCATGATGACATTGATCGAGCAGTAGCGTTGACCGGTCCCTGGGGATGGGGCTGGACTCATGATGTCAATTCAGGGGGGAGATTCATGCATTCCGAGAAATTCCTGATCCGCAGGCTGGTTGCCTCGGTTCTCGCGGCTTCCGGCGCCTTGTCGCTGCCGGCCGTCACGATGGCGCAGCAGTCGGGGGGGGCGTCGGCAGCCAGCAGCGGGCCTTCGATCGGCGGTCTCGAGGAGATCGTGGTCACGGCACGCAAGCGTGACGAGCGGCTGCTCGATGTGCCGGTGGCGATCACGGCGATCAGTGGCGACGAACTGGCGCGATCCGGGGCGACCGATCTCGTCAAGATCGGCCACATGCTCCCGCAGGTACGATTCGAGAAGGTCGGCGGTGGCGGCAGTGGTGCCACGTTCGCCATCCGCGGCATCGGTTCTGCCTCGGGCGACAAGGGCATCGAGCAGACCGTCGCGGTCAACATCGATGGTGTGCAGTCCAGCCGCGGCAAGCTGTCCGTTCTTTCGATGTTCGACGTGCAGCAGATCGAGGTGCTGAAGGGGCCTCAGGCACTGTACTTCGGCAAGAACAGCCCCGGCGGTGTCGTCGCGGTCAAGACGGTGAATCCGGGCGACAAGTTCGAGGGCTACGCACGCGCCGGCTATGAGTTCGAATCACGTGAACGCTTCATCGAGGCGGCTGCCGGCGGACCACTCAGCGAGACGTTCGGGGCGCGTCTGGCCCTGCGTGCATCGAAGATGGACGGCTGGCTCAAGAACGATGCGCAGGCAGGCCCGGACCCATTCAGACCCGGCGGAACGACGAACCCGGGGAACGACCGGATCCCGGGTTCCAAGGAAGTGCTCGGCCGGCTGACGCTGGCCTGGAAGCCGAGCGACAGCCTCGATGCGAACTTCAAGCTGTTCGCCGCGGACGTCAAGGAGAACAACGAGTACGGTGCCGGTGAGGTGCGCTGCAGCAGCGCCTACACTCAGCCCACGTCGTACGGGGTCCCGGATCCCAATGGTGATTGCCGGGTCGACGGGCACACGTCCTGGGGCGGACTGCCGGAGGCGTTGTCGGGCGCCGGCTGGCCCGGTTCACGCGACGGTGATCCGTACCAGGACACCAAGGCCGTGTTCACCTCCCTGAAGGTGGACTATCGCGCCGAAAAATTCACCATCACGTCGCTGACCGGCGCCTATCGCTTCAACTCGAAGGGCTTCGACAACTACGACGGTACGGTCTATGCGCGGCTCCCGGGGTACACGCACGAGAAAACCCGGCAGCTGTCGCAGGAACTGCGGGTGGCGTCGAACTTCGACGGACCGTTCAACGTATCGGCTGGTGGCTACTACGAGACGACGAAGCGCGATTCGGGCGGCATTGGCGGTGCAGGTGCCAACACGCCGGATGCGCGTAACGGCCAGAACCAGCTGTGGACCCGCGAAGAAACCGGACACGGCAAGACCTATTCGCTGTTCGGTCAGGTCGACTGGAAGATCACGTCCGAGCTGGTACTGAGCGGTGGCGCCCGGTGGACGGAGGAGAACAAGCGTCTCCGGACCAGCAATATCTTCGTGAACCAGTCACAGATGCTCTCGCCGACTCTGCCTGCACGCGCCATCATGCTGCCGGAAGGTGTCGTGCTGCGGCCGCGCCGGTCCGACGACAACGTGTCGCCCGAGGCCAGCCTGACGTGGAAGCCGCAGGAGAATCTGATGGCTTACATCGCCTATCGCAGCGGCTACAAATCGGGCGGGCTGTCCAGCACGAGTGTGCTCGGGCGTGCGGCGACCGAGACGAACCTGCAGTTCAAGCCCGAGAAGGCCAAGGGCGGCGAAGTCGGCATGAAGGGGGAATTCCTCGATCGTCGGATGATGGTCGCGGCGACGGTCTACCGCTACAAGTTCACGAACCTGCAGTCGACGTCGCTGGATGCGGGGCCGCCGGCCCAGTTCCTGCTGAAGAACGCCGGTGCGGCAAGAACCACCGGGTTCGAGATCACCTCGCAGCTGCGCGCCACGAACGATCTCACGCTCAACGGCTCGTTTGCCTACAACGACGGCAAGTACACGAGCTTTCCGGGTGCGAGCTGCTATTCGGGGCAGACGCTCGCCCAGGGTTGCACGCCGCAAGGGCAGGATCTCACGGGCCACCAGCTGCCCTACAACCCGAAGTGGAGCGGCAGCTTCGGCTTCAGCTACGACACGGCGATCACCGATGCGCTCAAGCTAGGCGTCGACGGATCTGCCGCCTACAGTGGGGCGTACTGGGCGAACACCACCGAGAATCCGCTGGCGCGTCAGGCCGACTTCTGGCGGATCAATGCCGTCATCCGCGTGCATGACGCCGACGACCGCTGGGAACTCGCCGTCGTCGGCCGCAACCTGACGAACGAGCGCTATGCTGTCTACCTGTCGGACAAGCCGGGTGGTCCCTCGACGGGTGGCCAGGTTCTGGCCGCCACGGGGCGGACGCGGGAACTGGGTGTGCAGGGTACAGTGCGCTTCTGACCGCACTTCGGGGCGGCACCGGGTGCCCTGGTGACGCAGGGCACCCGGTCCATTCTCCGCGGTTCGCGGGGAGGGTGTGCCGAGGCAGGATCATGACGCTGGGAATGGAAGTGGATCGCGGCGCTGCAGCCATTGCCGCAGTCCTGGCGGCGGTCCGCTCGGATCTGGAACGTGTGGTGAGGCCGGCGATCAGCGATCGCAATGCGCTTGCCAGCGTACAGATGATCGCCGACATCCTCGACTATCTGGTCGTCTGGCATCGCGACGTGTCCGGGAGCGTCGCAGAACTCGATGATCGGATCCGTCCGCTGTCACAGGCGGGGGCTCCGTACACCGGGGGGGGG
>CAYWMY010000143.1:0-3839 GCA_964459405.1 uncultured Steroidobacteraceae bacterium
GGCGGCGAAGGATACTGTCTGCGACCCGGCAACGGCCAGAGTGGCACGCGCTGCTCGTGCCTCGAGCGCGCATGCGCCGCCGCGGCCCCGGGGCCGGCGCGCAGCGGACCGCCGGGGTGGCAATTGCGCGGCCCAGCGGCTTTAATACCCGCCTCCTCCATTGCGGCGCTGCGTGCGCTTCCCGACGATGCTGCAGGTCACCACAGTCCGGGCCTTTAGCGACAACTACCTGTGGCTCGTGCACGGCCTGCGCGACGCCACGCGCGTTGCCGCGGTCGATCCCGGCGATGCGGCTGCCATCGAGCGCGCGCTCGCCGCCGGTGCGCTCACGCTCGACGTCATCCTGGTCACGCACCACCACGCCGACCACACGGGCGGCGTGCTGGAGCTCGCGCAGCGTCACGCGGTGCCGGTCATCGGCCCGACGAGCGAAGAGATCCCGGGCCGTACGCGTGGCGTGCGGCAGGGCGACCAGGTCGTGCTCGAACGGCTGGGGCTGGAATTCGGCGTGCTCGACGTGCCGGGCCATACGGCCGGTCACGTGGCCTACGCGGGTCACGGCGCGGTGTTCTGTGGCGATACGCTGTTCAGCGGCGGCTGCGGCCGGCTGTTCGAGGGCACGGCGGCGCAGATGCAGACCTCGCTCGACCGGCTGGCCGCACTGCCCGACGAGACGCTCGTCTACTGTGCGCACGAGTACACGGCCAGCAACCTGCGCTTCGCTGCGGTGGTCGAACCGGCCAACGAAGCGCTGCACACCTACACCCTGGAGGTCCGGGGGCGTCGCGCGCGCGATGAGCAGACGGTGCCGTGCGTGCTCGGCCTCGAACGGCGCATCAATCCGTTCCTGCGCAGCCGCGAGGCGACAGTGCGCACCGCCGCGGAAACCTGGGCCGGCCAGCGGCTGGAGACGCCGGCCGAAGTGCTGGGCGCGGTGCGTCGCTGGAAGGACGGCTTCCAGTGAGGGCCGCACCACGGCTCGGTCCGCGGGGACTGGTCGTCTGCATGATGCTCGCGGTGCTGGCGAGCGGCTGCGCCACGCAGCGCCAGCACGCGCCTTCGCTGCCCGATCGCGTGATCCGCAACGTGCCCGCTGGCAGCGGCGACGACGCCCGCACGACGCAGCATGGCGCGACACGCCCGCTGCCACCGCCCTCGCTGCACGACGACCTGCCGCCGCCACTGCCGACCGATCATGCCGACCTGCTCGAGCGCGTGCGGGCGGGTTATCAGCTCGCGGTCGTGGAACATCCGCTGGTCAGCAGCGAACTCGACTGGTACGTGAGGAACGCCTCCTACCTGCAACGCGTGTTTGGCCGTGCGCAGCGCTACCTGCACCACGTCACTGTCGCGCTGGAGACGCGCGGCATGCCCCTCGAACTCGCCCTGCTGCCGGTGGTCGAGAGCGCCTACAACCCGTTCGCCGAATCACGCAGCCGTGCCGTCGGCCTGTGGCAGTTCATCGCACCCACCGGCGAGCGCTTCGGCCTGAAGCGCAACGGCTGGCAGGACCAGCGCCGCGACGTCATCGAGTCGACACGGGCCGCGCTCGACTACCTGCAGTTCCTGCACGATGCCTTCGAGGGCGACTGGCTGCTGGCCATCGCGGCCTACAACAACGGCCGCCTGAACGTACAGCGCGCCATGCAGCGCAACCGGGCCGCCGGCCTGCCGACCGACTTCTTCTCACTGTCGCTGCCAGCCGAGACGCGCGCCTACGTGCCGAAGCTGCTGGCGCTGAGCCGGCTGGTGCTGAACCCGGCGCTGCACGGCGTGCGCCTGCCCGCGGTACCGAATGCGCCGTATTTCACGGTGGTCGACACGACCGGGCCTGTGGAGCTGCGCTCGGCGGCTGCGCTGGCCGGCATCGGCTTCGATGAGCTGCGCGCCTTGAACCCGGCCTGGCAGCGCGAGATCACCGATCCCGCAGGCCCCCACCGACTGCTGGTGCCGGCCGCCGTGGCGGGACCCTTCATGGCCAGCTTCGCGGCGCAGGACCCCGGCCTGCGGCAGCAGACCGCCGAAGCGGCGGCACGCATCGACGCCGGCGGGCAGGCGACGGTGGCCCGAAGCGGAGCCTCCGCGGCTGCCGCCGTGTTGCCGGCCCAGGAACGCCCGCGAGGCCACGTCGTGCAGCGCGGCGACACGCTGTGGTCGCTGGCGACGCGGTACGGGGTGACGGTGTCCACGCTCGCGCAGGTCAACGGCCTCTCGCCGCGATCACCGCTGCGGCTCGAGACGCGACTCACGATTCCCGATCCAGTCACGACGGCCCGCCTCGATGAACCCCCGGCCGAGACACGCCGCATCCGCTACACGGTGCGACGCGGCGACACGCTTTCGGCGATCTCGCGGCGCTTCGCGGTGACCGTGGCGTCGCTGCGCAGCTGGAACGGTCTGCGCGGCAGCGCACTGCGGCCCGGCCAGCGGCTCGTCATCCACATCGACTCACGCAGGGACTACGGCGGCTGAGACCGCCCGGAGACAGAAGAATGGGATTCATGACCGGCAAGAAAGTCCTGATCGTCGGACTTGCCTCCGACCGTTCCATCGCCTGGGGCATCGCCCAGGCGATGCATCGCTCGGGTGCCGAACTCGCCTTCAGCTACCAGAACGATCGCCTCAAGGACCGCGTTGTCGATCTCGCGGGGCAGCTCGGATCGCGGCTCACCATGCCGCTCGACGTGGGCGTGGACGCGGAGATCAGTGCCGCTTTCGACCTGCTGCGCCGCGAATGGGGTGTACTCGATGGCATCGTGCACTCCGTCGCGTTCGCGCCACGCGAGGCGCTCGCCGGCTCGTTCGTCGAGAGCACCACGCGCGAGGCGTTCAACACCGCGCACGACATCTCGAGCTACAGCCTCACGGCGCTCGCGCGAGCCGGCCTGCCGCTGATGGAAGGGCGGCAGGCCGCGCTGCTGACACTTTCGTACCTTGGAGCCGTGCGTTCGGTGCCGAGCTACAACGTGATGGGCCTGGCGAAGGCGAGCCTGGAAGCGAATGTGCGTTTCCTGGCGGCCGACCTGGGCCCGCGTGGCATTCGCGTGAATGCAATCTCCGCGGGGCCGATCAAGACGCTGGCGGCGGCCGGCATTGCCGGCATGCGCAAGATGCTGCAGCACGTCGCCGCGACGGCGCCGCTCCGGCGCAACGTGACCATCGAGGACGTCGGCAACGCGGCTGCGTTCCTGTGTTCCGACCTCGCGGCCGGCGTCACGGGCGAGACGCTCTATGTCGATGCCGGCTACAGCCACGTCGGCATGAGCTTCGCGGAATAGGAGCGAACACCAGGCGCCGTGCGGGCAGCGCAGAGCCTCGGACGCGCGGCTCGCCACGGCAACGCCCCGTGGCGCCGCCCGGGGCGGGCCGCCGTATCAGCCGGATTCGGTCAGGCCGCGACCGCGCCGGCCTCGGCGAGCAGCTTCTGCAGTTCGCCCGAGCGGTACATCTCGAGCGCGATGTCGCAGCCGCCGATCAGCTCACCCTTGACGTAGAGCTGAGGATAGGTCGGCCAGTTCGAATAGGCCTTGAGCGCTTCGCGCAGCTCGGGCTCCTCGAAGATGTTGACGTGGTTGAAGCGCGCCTTGCAGGCCTTCAACGCCGCAACCGTCTGAGCCGAGAACCCGCACTGCGGGAAGTCCGGCGTGCCCTTCATGAAGAGCACCACCGGTGCGCCGGACAGGTAATCCTTGATCTTCGCAGTCATGTCTGGAGTGTTCATGGCTGGGCATTATGGGCATGCCCCGGCGATTCTTCAACGCGCCGGCGTCGCGGCTTACGACAGAGGCCCAGACACGAAGCCACGTCTCCATGACGGGTTGATGGTAGGTGGCTTATCG
>CAYWMY010000143.1:3849-7401 GCA_964459405.1 uncultured Steroidobacteraceae bacterium
CCCGCATGTGCGACACTGATGCAATCCAGCACGACAACACGCCGATGATATCGCCTCCCCGCGACCTCGAAGATACCGTCGCACGCGCGCTCGCCGAGGACATCGGCCCGCGCGACGTCACCGCGCTGCTCGTGCCCGACACGCCCGCACGTGCGAGCATCGTCACGCGTGAAGACGCCGTGCTCGCCGGCCGCCCGTATGTCGAGGCCGTCTTTCGGCGGCTCGATGCGCGTGCCCGGTTGGAATGGAGCGCCGCCGACGGCGATCGCGTGGTCGCGGGTCAGGTTCTCTGCACGCTGGCATTGCGCGCACGCGCCCTGCTGACCGGCGAACGGTCAGCGCTGAACTTCCTGCAGCTGCTGTCCGGGACGGCGACGGCCGCACGCGCCTACGTCGATGCCATCGCGGGAACCGGCTGCCGGATCCTCGATACACGCAAGACCGTGCCGGGCCTGCGCCTCGCGCAGAAGTACGCGGTGCGCTGCGGTGGTGCGGACAATCATCGTCTGGGTCTCTACGACCGCGTCCTGATCAAGGAAAACCACATCCTCGCGGCCGGCTCGATCGCCGCGGCCGTGGCCGCGGCGCGCGCGCTGCCGGACCCGGTGCCCGTCGAGGTCGAGACCGAGAGCCTTGCCGAGCTGTCGGAGGCGCTCGCTGCCGGCGCCGACTTCATCATGCTCGATGAATTCCCGCTCGATGACCTGCGCCGAGGCGTCGAGATCAACCGTGCCCACCCCCGACGTGCGCAGCTCGAAGCCTCCGGCAGCATCACGCTCGACAATGTCCGCGAGATCGCCGGGACCGGTGTCGACTTCATCTCGATCGGCTCCATCACCAAGCACGTCCGCGCTGTCGACCTGTCGCTGCGTATCCAGCGCTGACCCGCCAGCCCGCACCGTCCGCTCAGTGCCGCAGCCGCCGCAGCGCGGCGTCGACGAGTCCACCGAATCTCTCCAGCAGCCGCGGCCAGAGTCCCCGCTGGCGCCAGCGGTGCCATTCCATCTCCCGGGCCAGGCCGATGTCCGCCTGCAGCATCGCCGCGACGGACGCAGAGAACCCGGGATCGTCGACCTCCTGGTTCGCCTCGAGGTTCCAGTGCAGATTCCAGCGGTCGAGATTGCTCGAGCCGATCGACGACCAGTCATCGACCAGCACCACCTTCGCGTGCAGAAAGCGCGGCTGGTACTCGAAGATGCGCACGCCATGGCGCAGCAGTGAGGCATACAGGCGCCGGCCCGCATATCGGATCACCGCATGGTCCACGCGCCGGCCCGGTACCAGCAGACGCACATCGAGGCCGCGCGCGGCCGCGCGGCGCAGCGAACGCCGCAGCTTCCACGCCGGCGTGAAGTAAGCCGTCGCGATCCAGACACGCCTGCGGGCGCCGCGCACGCGCAGGATCACCGAACGCGACACGTGGTCCCGCCCGAGACGCGCGCTCGCGATCACGCGCCCCGACTGGCCGTCCGCTCGAGGCTCCGGTGCCGGCAACGGTATCGCGGGCGGTGGCGCACCCGTCGCCGACCAGGTCCGTACGAACAGCCGATGCCAGTCGGCCACCACGGGCCCCCGGATGGCGAGCATGGTCTCGCGCCAGCGGCGTGCGGGATCGGCTTCAGCGCTGAATTCGTCGGTGATGCCCGCGCCGCCGACGAAGGCGACCTCGCCGTCGACGAGCAGCAGCTTGCGATGGTCGCGCAGCAGATTGCCCAGGCGCTTGCGCCAGCGAAGCGGGTTGTAGAACCGCAGCTGGACACCACCGTCCTGCAGCCGCCGCCGCTCCGCCGCGCCGAGACCCATCGCGCCGAAGGCGTCGAACAGCACATGGACGGTCACCCCGCGGCGTGCCGCGTCGGCGAGCGCGGTCACGAAGCGATCGGCGGTCGCGCCGGACGCGACGAGATACAGCTCCAGGAGCACATGGGTGCGGGCGCTCTCGATGGCCGCCAGCATGCGCGCGAAGAACACCGGCCCGTCGATCAGCAGTTCGAAATCGTTGCCGGCGCGCCAGGGGAAGCGATCGGCGTGTCGCGTGCCGCGCGGCTCCACGGCTCAATCCCCGGCGGCACCGCCGCCCCTCGTCCTGTGCATCGAGCCCTCAACGTCTGCGCACCCGGGCGTCGAGGATACGCAATGCCGGCCGGCGGCGCGAACCCCGGCAGGCCCGCGACTGATTCACGCAGCGGCCCGCGACCCGGCCCCGCCAGTGTCGCGGGCCCACCCCTGCGGCACGGGCCGTGCGCGCTCACGGGGCCGGGGCGCGCCGCAGGGCGGCGCCGGTCGATCAGCCGAGATTCCGCGCCGCGAAATCCCAGTTGAGGAGCCGGTCGATCACGGCATTCACGTAGTCCGGCCGCCGGTTGCGGAAGTCGACGTAGTAGGCGTGCTCCCAGACGTCGATGGTCAGCAGGGGCTTCTTCTTCGCATCGACGATCGGAGTCTCGGCATTCGAGGTCTGCTCGATCCTGAGCTTGCCGTCGACCAGCACGAGCCACGCCCAGCCACTGCCGAACTGCGTGACCGCGGCCTTTGCGAACTCCTCCTTGAACTTCGCAAAGTCGCCGAAAGCGGCATTGATCAGTTCCAGGAGCCGGCCGGTCGGCTGCCCGCCGCCCTTCGGGCTCAGGCTCTGCCAGTAGAAGCTGTGGTTCCAGACCTGGGCGGCGTTGTTGAACAGTCCCTTCTTCTCCGGCTTGCCGGCCGCGGCCCTGACAATGTCTTCGAGGGAGGCGCTGGCGAGGTCCGTGCCCTCGATCAGCTTGTTGGTGTTGTCGACGTAGGTCTTGTGGTGTTTGCCGTAGTGGAAAGAGATCGTCTCCGGGGAGATGTGGGGAGCCAGATCGCCTTCACCGTACGGAAGAGCAGGCAGTTCAATCATGGGAGCACCTCGGGTCTCGGTTATCGTGGGGAGCTGACGCGTCCGCCGGCGGGCAGCGGCGGAAGCCGCGCGGCGGACCGGACGGTCGCTGCGACCAGCCCATGATGCCGGTCGTTGCCGTCGCGGGCAAGACTCATTCAACCACTCGTTCAGCCACTCGCCCGGATCCCTGCGTGCCCGGCCGCGCATCGCCCGCGGACAGTCGACAAGCCGGCACGGTCAGAGCGATGGAGTACTCGCGACGCGCTGCGGCTGCGCGACACCCCAGCCCTGGGCGTAATCCACGCCCAGACCCCGCAGCATTTCGATGATCTCGGCGTTCTCGGCGAACTCGGCGATGGTGCGCTTGCCGGTCAGGTGCCCGATCTCGTTGATGGAACGCACCATTTCCCGGTCGATCGGATCGTTCAGCATGCCCTTCACGAAACTGCCGTCGATCTTCAGGTAGTCGACCGGGAAGTGCTTGAGGTAACCGAATGACGACAGGCCGGTGCCGAAATCGTCCAGTGCGAAATGCACGCCGAGTTCCTTCAGCGCCTGGATGAAGCGGTTCGCCTGCGAGAAGTTCGCGACCGCCGCCGTCTCGGTGATCTCGAAGCAGATCTTGCGGCCATCGAGACCGCTGCGGTGGAACTGCTCGATCACGAACGGCAGGAACTTGTCGTCGCCCA
>CAYWMY010000144.1:0-7379 GCA_964459405.1 uncultured Steroidobacteraceae bacterium
CTCTGAGCCGCGGCCGTTCGGGCCCCGGCCCCCCTGCCGCGCCCCGGTTCGGGGGCGCACATCGCGGGTGCGGCGGGCGGCGCGAGGCGCTACAGTCTCGGCCTGCGATCAGCCCTTACCCACCCTCCGAGGAATGCCATGAGTTCTGCCCAGGATCCGCGCATGGACGCCACCCAGCTCTACCGCGAGGAGCTGATCACGGACCGCAAGATCGGTTCGATCCGCGTGCTTGTGCCGATCACGGTCGCCGGTGCCGTGGACGCCACCCGGGAATCCCTGTATGTGGGCCAGGCGCAGGTCATGACACCGATGGGGGCATTGCCGATCACCTTCGAGATCCCCGCGAAGTCACTGGCGGAGGCCATCGAGGCCTATGCGGCCGGGCTGCGCAAGGCCATCACGGAGACCGAGCGCGAACTTCAGGAGCTGCGACGTCAGGCCGCCTCGTCGATCGTGATACCGGAAGGAGGCGCCGGCGCTCTCAAGGGCTTTGGCGGCAAGGGGCCGGGCGGAGGCCTGCAGATTCCCTGAGCGGCGGCGTCTGCCGCCTGTGGCGACGGGCCCGATCCGGACAGCGCGCCGCGGTCATGTGATCCGGGCCGCGGCGGCAGGCGGGTCGGGCCCGGCCTCAGAGCACGCCGCGTTCCTCGAGCTGCTGGATGACGCGGTCGGCGGACTGCTCGGCGGTGGTGTCGCGGGTGTCGATCACGAGCTCGGCACGCTCCGGCGCCTCGTACGGTGAGTCGATGCCCGTGAAGTTCTTGATCTGTCCCTTGACCGCGCGCGCGTACAGGCCCTTCGGGTCGCGCCGCACGCATTCCTCGATCGGCGTGTCGACGTAGATCTCCAGGAATTCGTCCTCGCCGACCAGCTCGCGCACCATGCGGCGCTCCGCGCGGAATGGCGAGATGAACGAGCACAGCACCACGAGTCCCGCGTCGACGAACAGCTTCGCGGCCTCGCCGACGCGGCGGATGTTCTCGACCCGGTCGGCGTCGGTAAAGCCGAGGTCCCGGTTCAGTCCGTGCCGGACATTGTCGCCATCCAGCATGTAGGTGTGCACGCCGCGGCGGTGCAGCGCCTGTTCCACGAGGTTGGCGATCGTCGACTTGCCCGAGCCGGAGAGTCCGGTGAACCACAGGATCGCGGGGCGGTGGCCGTTCAGGCGGGTGCGGGCGGCCTTGTCGATCAGCAGGTCCTGGCGATGCACGTTGGTCGCGCGCCGCAGGCCGAACGACACCATGCCGGCACCGGCGGTCGCATTCGTGAAGCGGTCGATGATGATGAACGCTCCGGTCTCGCGATTGTCCTCGTAGGGGTCGAACGCCACCGGCAGCGAGGTTGAGACGTTGCAGAAACCGATCTCGTTCAGGGTCAGCGTGCGGCCGGCGAGATGCTCGAGCGTGTTGACGTCGACCTTGTGCTTGAGCGCCGTGATGCGCGCCGGCACGAATTTGGTGCCGATGCGGATCATGTAGGAGCGCCCCGGGAGCATGGGCTCGTCGGACATCCACAGGATGTGCGCGGCGAACTGGTCCGTGACCTCCGGTCGCTCCGTGTTGCGCGTCAGCACATCGCCGCGGGCCACGTCCACTTCGTCGGCGAGCGTGATCGTGACCGGCTCGCCGGCATGCGCCTCGGGGAGATCGCCGTCGTAGGTCACGAGCCGGACGACGGTGCTCTCCTTGCCGGAGGATGCGACCGTGATGCGGTCTCCGGGGCGGACGGAGCCCGACACGATGGTGCCGGAGAAGCCGCGGAAATCGAGATTCGGGCGATTGACCCACTGCACCGGGAAGCGGAAGGGCTTGGCCGCGGCATCCTTGTCGACGTCCACCGCCTCGAGATGCTCGAGCAGCGTCGGACCCTCGTACCAGGGCATGTGGGTCGAGCGGCTCGTGACGTTGTCACCGAAGCGCGCGGACATCGGAATCGCCATGATCGACTGGAAATGCAGCCCGCGCGCGAACTCGAGGTAGTCGGCCAGGATGTGGTGGAAGGCGGAGCCCGAGTGGTTGACGAGGTCGATCTTGTTCACGGCAACGACGACGTGGCGGATGCCGAGCAGCGAGCAGATGTAGCTGTGCCGCCTGGTCTGCGTGAGCACGCCCTTGCGCGCGTCGATCAGGATCACGGCGAGATCCGAGTTCGAGGCGCCCGTCGCCATGTTGCGCGTATATTGCTCGTGCCCCGGTGTGTCGGCGACGATGAACGACCGCTTGTCCGTCGTAAAGAAACGGTAGGCCACGTCGATCGTGATGCCCTGCTCGCGCTCGGCTTCGAGACCGTCGACGAGCAGCGCGAAGTCGATGTCGTCCCCGGTGGTGCAGTGCTTGCGGCTGTCCTTCTCCAGCGTGGCAAGCTGGTCCTCGAAGATCAGCTTGGTGTCGTACAGCAGGCGGCCGATCAGCGTGGACTTGCCGTCATCGACCGAGCCGCAGGTCAGGAAGCGCAGCAGCCCTTTGTCGTGGGCCACGGCGCGCTCGACCAGCGCCGCGGCATGCGGGTGGCTCTGGGACATCAGAAATACCCCTCGCGCTTCTTCTTCTCCATGGAGGCCGCCTCATCGGTGTCGATCAGTCGGCCGGAGCGTTCGGACGTCCGGGTCACGAGCATCTCGGCGATGATCTCGTCGAGCGTCGCGGCGTCGGATTCGACAGCCGCCGACAGCGGATAGCAGCCGAGCGAGCGGAAGCGCACGACGCGGATCTCCTCCTTTTCTCCGGGCAGCAGCGGCATGCGATCGTCGTCCCGCATGATCCACTGGCCGCCACGGCGCACGACCGGGCGCGGCGCGGCGAGGTACAGCGGCACGATCGGGATGTTCTCGAAGCGCGTGTATTCCCAGATGTCGAGTTCGGTCCAGTTCGACAGCGGAAACACGCGGATGGTCTCGCCCTGGCTGATGCGCGTGTTGTACAGCGTCCAGAGTTCGGGCCGCTGGTTGCGCGGGTCCCAGACGTGGCCCGCGGAGCGGAACGAGAAGATGCGTTCCTTGGCGCGGCTCTTCTCCTCGTCGCGGCGTGCGCCGCCGAAGGCCGCGTCGAAGCCGAACTTGTCGAGTGCCTGCTTGAGGCCTTCGGTCTTCATGACCTGGGTGTGCAGCGAGGAGCCCGAGTCGATCGGGTTGATGCCGCGCCGTATGCCGTCTTCGTTGACGTAGACGAGCAGCTTCACGCCGTAGCGCTCCGCGATCGAGTCGCGGTGGCGGATCATGTCGCGGAACTTCCAGGTCGTGTCGACGTGCAGCAGCGGGAAGGGGGGCTTCGAGGGATAGAAGGCCTTCACCGCCAGGTGCAGCATCACCCCGGAATCCTTGCCGATCGAGTACAGCATCACGGGGTTCTCGAACTCGGCCGCGACCTCGCGAATGATCGCGATGGACTCGGCTTCAAGCCGCTTCAGGTGCGCGGGCAGGGGCCGGCGCGACGCGGCGGTCTGGGTCTCGGGAATGGCAGCTACCGGCATCGGGTCTCTCTCAGCTTGGTTTTCCGGTTCGGCACCGGTCAGGAACGGGCCCCGGGGCCCCGGCGCCGGCATAGTGCCTGCGCCCGGGCCGCAACGGTAATTGTCGATGGGTCTTTAGACATAGTCACGGCGTCGCAAAATCACGCGGGCACCTGGCCGGCGCCGGGGTTCCGCGACGGTCCGGGGCCTTGCCCTCTAGAAACGCATCGTGCCCTGGATCGCCACGCTGCGGCCGGGTTCGACGTAGCGCCAGGCGCTGAACGCGCCGAAAGTGCTGCCCGCCAGCGGCGTGTCATTGCCATACGGCATGATGCGCTTGTCGGTGAGGTTCTTGCCTACGAGTGCGAGCTCCCAGCGCCCGTCCTCGCGGCCGACGCCGATGCGGCCGTTCAGCTTCGCGTAGGCGCCCTGGACCTGACGTGCGTCCAGCGTCGGCGCGACGTAGTACTTGCTCGTGTAGTACAGTTCGAGGGTGGCGCGGACCCGATGGGCCTCGCCGACGGTCCGTGAGTAGTCGGCGCCCAGGGTCGCCACCCGGTCCGCGACGAACTCGTTGGTCCTGCCGTCGTAGCTGCAGTTGATGCCGTCCGGGGCGTCCGCTGTCTGGCCGAAGGCACACTGGCCGAAGTAGTCCTCGAACTCGAAATCCGTGAAGGCCACGCTGCCCGCGAACAGCAGGTTGCGTGTGGCGCGCCAGCGGGCGTCGATCTCCAGGCCCTTGATCTTGGCCTTGCCGGCATTCTGCACGTTGAAGCCCAGCGTGCCATCGAAGGTGCTGACCTGCAGGTTCTTGAAATCCGTGTAGTACACGGCGGCGTTGACTTCCAGCGTGCCGCCGAAGCTGGCTTTCACGCCGGCCTCGACATTGGTGGCGCGCTCTTCCTCGAACTCGAAGCTGCCAACGCCCGCGGGTGGAACACAGCCCGGCGGCGTTCCCGGTGCGGTGCACACCACGGCCGGTGGCACCGTGGGATTGTTCGACCGGGCGTCGAAGCCGCCCGACTTGGAGCCGCGCGTGAAGCTCAGATAGGCGAGCGCATCCGCGCCGACGTCGTATTCGAGCGTCAGCGACGGCAGCAGCTTGTCCTCCCTGCGCCGGCCCGAGATATCGTGGCTGCGCGCATTGAAGACCGCCGAATAGACGAGCGGCGCCAGCGTTGCCTGTGCCGCGGGCAGCGGATTGCCGTTGGAGTCGCGGATGGCGAAGGTACGCGAGGCTTGCTTCTTCTCGTGCGTGTAGCGCAGGCCGCCCGTTGCGCGCAAGGTCGGCGCGACCTTCCAGGTGAGCTGTGCGAACGCCGCATAGGCTTCGCTGTCCTGGCGGAACACGCGGGGCGCCGCGGTGTTCGACACCGCATTGCCGAGGACGCCGGCCGGCACCAGTGGTGGAAGCGAGCGCGCGTTGAGCAGCGGCACCAGCACCGAACCCGAGTCGATCCGGATGGTGTCGCGGTATTCGAGATCGGCCGTCTCGAAGTAGCCACCGACCAGGAACTCCAGCAGGCCGCCGGCGGGGGATGCGAGCCGGATCTCCTGGCTGGTCTGGTCGAATTTCTCGGCGAGCGGTCCCGTGAACACGTTGCCGCCCGTGAAATCGCAGTCGCACTGCTCGTCGAAATCGTAGCGCGAATGGCCGGTGATGGCGGTCAGCGTGTAGTCGCCGAGCTGCCAGTCGACGTTGAACACGAACTCCTTCGCGTCGTTCCGGCTGGAGTCCCCGTTCGCGGAGCGCCGCCAGTCCGGGGCCGTGTCGAGCACGCTCGCGTCCTGGCCGAGTGCGCGCAGCACCTGCGCGTAAGTCAGGCCGGCGAAAGGCCGGCCCGCGGGAATCGGCTGCTCGTCGACGATCTCGAGCTGTCGTCCCACGGCGTCGAACTCCGACAGCTCCGCCTTCAGGCCGAGCTTGAGAACATCGGTCGCGTTCCACTCGAGCCAGAGGCGCGCCATCGTGTTCTCACGCGCGGGCTCGGAACGGCCCCCGAGCGTGAGGTTGTCGATGTGCCCGTCGGTCTCGTGATGGCGCACCGCGAGGCGTGCGCGGAGGCGGTCGCTGAGCGGTCC
Source organism: uncultured Steroidobacteraceae bacterium (assembly GCA_964459405.1). Lineage (GTDB taxonomy): Bacteria > Pseudomonadota > Gammaproteobacteria > Steroidobacterales > Steroidobacteraceae > CAYWMY01. The sequence goes on from CAYWMY010000144.1 coordinate 5,530, forward strand.
CGACAGCGCGCCGTAGAACTCGCGCTCGTCGTACTCGGGTTCGTAGAGGGCGGACACCACGGCCTCGAACTCGGCCGTGGGACGCGCCGTGCTGATGTTCAGCGCGCCGCCGACGCTGTTCTTGCCGAACAGGATGCTCTGCGGGCCGCGAAGTACCTCGATGCGCGCGAGGTCGAGGAACGGCGCGCGGGTCTGCTGCGGGCGCCCGCGGTAGATGCCGTCGACATAGGTGCCGACCGACTGCTCGAAGCCGGGATTGACACCCGAGAAGACGCCGCGGATCGAGATGTTGTTGCCGACGGCCGTCTCGGTCATGAACAGGCTCGGCACGTAGTTCTTGAGATCCTCGATGCGTCGGAGCCCGGCATCCGCGAGCTTGCCACCCGACAGGGCGCTGACGGCGAGCGGCACGTCCTGCAGCGACTCGGTGCGTTTCTGCGCCGTGACGACGATTTCCTCGAGTGCGGTGACATCCAGTGATTCGTGGGCCGTCGCTCCGGTTGTGGCGCCGGCCCAGAGCAGGGCGGCGATGAGGGTGTGATGCGTGCGACGATCGTGCAAAGGAATACCTCGATAGCCGGTGCGGTTCCGGTCGTGGTCGGCGGAGCCGCTGCCACCTCGAAAAATCATACCTGAGCTGTTCCGGTACGCACGACGTCCGGTTGTGCATCGAACACGCCCGGGGGGTTGCCCGCGGGTTCCCGCGGGCAGGGGCAGTTGCCACGCGGCCCGTCGGTTTCGATGGCGACAAGCGTGTGGTACCGGCCCACATCGCCACGCGGACGGCCGCAACAGCCAGGATCAGGCCCGGCAAGGTTGATGCCGTCGTGCTGGCGCAGCTGCTGCGGCCGGGTCACTTGCCCCCGGTGTGGCGGGCCCGATGCGCGGACACGTGCCGACAGAGCCCTGGCTTCATGTCCGAGCGTGCTCCAGCGTTGAGCCACCTGCATCGACCACCGGGCACACAGCGTCGTGGATCAGCGGCTGACTCAGCCGCCGAGCGGGCCGTGCAGCGAAACCGGTCCGCGCCTGGCCCGCAGCGGTCGAGCCGCCTGCCGCCACGCGCCGTGTGGCCGTCTGGATATGCAAGACCTTGTTTTTGAAAATCAGATCTGCCGCCGGCCAAGGCGGGTGCGACTTTCCCGCAATTCCGGGTATTTGCGACGGAATCGAACGTGGTTGCACCGTATGCGTCAATGTATTGGTTAATAATTAGACGTGTTTTAACAGAAGGACGGTGATTGCAGGCGATGAAGCCTCATGCCGACCCGATGGTCACCCCCGGGCAGACGGCCGCCGTCAGCCAGGGAGCGCGGGCGTCCGCGGCGAGATTCGGGCGCCTGTTGTGTGGCGCGTTCGCCTATCTGGGCTCCAGCCTGCTGATGCGCGGTCTCGGCTTCGGCGTCGAGACCCCCGTACCGATCTGGCCCGCCGCCGGTATTGCGCTCGCCATGCTGCTCGCGTGGGGGTGGCGCTGCTGGTCCGGCGTGTGGGTCGGTGCAATGCTGTCCTGTCTGGCCGACCAGTACTTCTTCATCGAGGGCGCGGCGCCGGTGGGCGGGTTTGTCGCCGGTCCAGCGCTGCTGGCGACTGGGGCCACGTTGCAGGCGCTACTCGGCTGGGGGCTGTGTCGCCGTGTCTTCGAATCCGCGACCCCGCCCGCGCGAGAGTCCCAGATCAGCTGGCTGCTGCTGCTTGCGGGGCCGGCGTCTTGCCTCGTCTCGCCCAGTGTCGCCGTCGCCGTCGACGTCGTGTTCAACGGTGCGGCAGTGGTGGGTCTGTGGCGGCAATGGTTCATCCAGTGGGTCGGCGACAGCGTCGGCGTGCTCCTGTTCGCCCCCGTTGCCTTT
>CAYWMY010000145.1:0-1641 GCA_964459405.1 uncultured Steroidobacteraceae bacterium
CGGCTTTCGCCGAGTGCCGCGCGTCCGGGAAATTCCGCGCAGCGATCGAACGCGTCCAGGCGGATGCGGCGTCCGTGGGCATCACGGGGACGCCGGGCTTCATCGTCGGGCGCGCGGGTGGCGGCACCGTGACCGGCACGCGCTTCGTGGGCGCCCAGCCCTTCCCGGCATTCCAGCAGGCCATCGAGGCGGCGATCGCCGCCGGGTCCGCGGCCCGCTGACAGCCCCGGGGGCGTACTCGAGCGGCTGACACGACGCCTTCCGTGAACGTCTGAGGCCGAAGAGGAGGGGCCGGCGACCGGCACCCGCGGGGGGTCCGCCGCGTGGCGCGCTGGCCGGGCTTCTCCTACCATACGCGCCCCCAGGAGCCGGGCGGACCCCGGCCGGACCGCAGCCATGCCCGCCGCACCCCCGAAAATCGGCTTCGTCAGCCTCGGCTGCCCGAAGGCGCTGGTCGACTCCGAACGCATCCTCACGCAGCTGCGTGCCGAGGGCTACGAGGTCGTGGCCACGCACGAATCGGCCGATCTCGTCGTCGTGAACACCTGCGGCTTCATCGATGAGGCGATCCACGAATCGCTGGAGGCGATCGGCGAGGCGGTCGCGAAGAACGGCCGCGTGATCGTCACGGGCTGCCTCGGCGCGAAGCCCGAGACCATCACCGCGCGTCACCCGAGCGTCCTCAAGGTCACGGGCCCGCAGGCCTACGACGAGGTCATGGGCGCCGTGCACGAGCAGCTGCCGCCACAGCACGACCCGTTCCTGGATCTCGTGCCGCCGCAGGGCATCAAGCTCACGCCGCGGCATTACGCGTACCTGAAGATCTCCGAGGGCTGCAATCACCGCTGCAGCTTCTGCATCATCCCCTCGCTACGCGGCGATCTGGTGAGCCGGCCTGCTGGCAGCGTCATGAGCGAGGCCGAGCGGCTCGTGAAGGCCGGCGTGCAGGAACTGCTGGTGATCTCGCAGGACACCAGTGCCTACGGCGTCGACCTGAAGTACCGGCTCGACTTCTGGGGTGGCAAGCCGCTCAAGAGGCGCTTTTTCGAGCTCGTGCAGGCACTGGGTTCACTGGGCGCGTGGGTACGGCTGCACTACGTCTATCCCTATCCGCACGTCGATGCCGTGATTGCGCTGATGGCCGAGGGCAAAGTGCTGCCCTATCTCGACATCCCGTTCCAGCACGCGAGCCCGCGCCTGTTGAAGGCGATGAAGCGGCCGGCGCACGCCGAGAACACGCTCGACCGCATCCGGGGCTGGCGCTCGCAGCTTCCGGATCTCGCGATCCGCAGCACTTTCATCGTGGGTTTTCCCGGCGAGACCGAGCAGGACTTCCGGATGCTGCTCGACTGGCTCGAGGAGGCCGAGCTCGATCGCGTGGGCTGCTTCCGGTACTCACCGGTCGAGGGTGCCGCGGCGAATGCGCTGCCGGACCACGTGCCGGCGGAAGTCGCCGACGAGCGCTGGCACCGCTTCATGCAGGTACAGCAGCGCATCAGCGCGGCGCGCCTGAAGGCGAGGGTCGGGCGCGAGATCGAGGTGCTGGTGGACGCCGTCGAGGGTACGACCGCCATCGCGCGCAGCTATGCCGATGCGCCGGAGATCGATGGTGTGGTGCGCGTGAAGTCGGCACGCGGCGTG
>CAYWMY010000145.1:1651-7345 GCA_964459405.1 uncultured Steroidobacteraceae bacterium
GTCACGGCCTCCGACGACTACGACCTCACCGCGAGGCCGGTCAAGGCAGTGGCGAGCAATTGACAGGTCTCGTCCTGGTCGCGCGGGCTGCAGTCGGCACCGCGCAGTCCTGAGCAGCGCCAACGCTACTTCTGCTTCACGTACTCGCCTGGCGCATCGCCCAGCAATGGCAGGTCCGGTGCGCCCATGGGCGGCGGCGGCACGCGCCCGGGCGTCGAATGCGCGCCGAGCCATTCGAGCCATGCCGGCCACCACGAGCCGGGCTGGCGCGGCGCGGTATGTACCCACTTCTCGGGTGCGAGTGACGGTTCGCCCGCGCGGCGCGTGAGCATCCGGTAGTGACGCTTCGGGTGTGAGGGGCCCGAGACGATGCCGGCGTTGTGCCCGCCGTTCGTCAGCAGCAGCGTGACTTCGTCGGACGACACCAGGCGGTCGACCTTGAACACGGATGGCCATGGCGCGACGTGATCGGTCTCCGTGCCGACGGCGAAGACCGGTACGCGGATGTCGCCCAGGCTGATGGTCTCACCCTGGACCTTGAAACGGCCGTGCGCGAGGTCGTTCTGCAGGTAGAGGCCGTACAGGTACTCCGTGTGCATCTTCCAGGGCATGCGCGTGGCGTCGGCGTTCCACGCCATGAGGTCGATCATCTTTTCGCGCTGGCCCTTCATGTAGGCGTTGACCGCGGGCTGCCACAGCAGGTCGTGCGCGCGCAGCAGCGTGAATGCCCCGGCCATCTGCTTCGAGTCGAGAACCCCTTCCTTGAACATGATGGCTTCGAGCATCGCGAGCTGCGAAGGGCTGATGAACAGCGACAGCTCGCCGGGTTCGCTGAAGTCCGTCTGTGCCGCGAACAGCGTGATGTCCTGGATGCGCGTATCGCCACGCTTCGCCAGCGCTGCCGCCGCGATCATGAGCAGCGTGCCGCCGATGCAGTAACCGCTCGCGTGGACCTTGCGGCCCGGCATGATGCGCTCGATCACATCCAGCGCCTCGTATACGCCGAGGCGCGTGTAGTCGTCCATGCCGCGTTCGCGGTCCGCGGCCGTGGGGTTCTTCCACGACACCGTGAACACCGTGTAGCCGTTCTCGACGAGCCAGCGGTACAGGGAATTCTTCGGCGACAGGTCGAGGATGTAGTACTTCATGATCCACGCCGGCACGAACAGGATCGGCTCGGCATGGACGTCCGGCGTCGTCGGCGAATACTGGATCAGCTCCATGAGGTCATTGCGGTACACGACCTTGCCGGGCGTGACGGCGAGCGTCTCGCCGACCCTGAAGTCCTCGGTGCCGTGGTAGTCGCCGCCCGTCAGCGTGCGCTTCAGGTCGTCGATGAAGTGCTGGTAGCCGCGCGCGAGATTGGCGCCCTTCTCCTCGCGCGTCTGCTTGATGAGCTGCGGATTCGTCGGCAGGTAATTCGCCGGCGACACGGCGTCGGTGATGTTGCGGGCGACGAAGCCCATCAGGTCGGTGCTGCGTTCGTTGACTCCGTCGACGTCCGTGACCGCCTGGCGCAGGAACTCCGCGCCGTTCTGGAACGCGCGCGCGTAGACGTTGAACGGGAACACCTGCCATGCCGGATCCGAGAACCGCCGGTCGCTGCTCGGTGCTTCGTCCGGCTTCCCGGCCATCGCCTTGGTCATGTAGCTCAGCGTGTCGCCGACCTTGGCCACCGCAAGCTGCGCGAGTTCCGCCTGTTTGCCCGGCGAACTTGCCAGGTGCAGCCACCAGTCGAGCCAGGCCGCGCCGTAGTCGGCCGGCGACAGCCCGCCGGTCAGTTTCGCGACAGCCGCGCGGAACTCACGGTCGACATGGTCGAGCCGCTGCAGCTCGGTCGGGTTCGGGTTCTCGGGTCTGGGATCGGTGGCCATGGTGCATCCGCCTGCGCGACCGGATCGCGCTCCTTGCATTGCGCAGTGCCGGAATCGCACCGGCGTGGAAGAAGATCATAAACCCCGGCGAGCCCGTGTACACGGGTCGACCGGTCCCGGTCGCCATCGCGAAGTGCGCACGGGTGGCGTGAATCGCTCGAGGGAAGGGCCCGACCCGCCCGATGTCCTGCACCGGTGCCTGCAGGCCGGCGGCGGTGCCGCTCCGGCTGCAGGGCTCAGCTCTGCCGTTCGGGTGTGTAGACGACGAGGCCGTCGTGGCGGCCGTCGAGCCGGATCTGGCAGGACAGGCGGCTCGTGGTTCGGGGGTCGATCGCATTGACGACCATCTCGCGCTCGGCCTCGTCAGGTGGATCGATGCGCGCGACCCAGTCCTCGTCGACGTAGACGTGGCAGGTTGCGCAGGTCATTGCGCCTCCGCATCGTGCCTCGATCGCCTCGATCCCGTTGGCACGCGCGGCCTCCATGAGCGTCTGACCCGCCGCAGCCTCGATCTCGCGGCGCGTGCCGGCGGCGTCGATGAACACGACCTTCGGCATCAGGTTGCGTCCTTGATCGACACGGAGGGATCCGCGAGCTTTGCCGGGTCCATGCGCAGCCGCTCCGCGATAGCCTTGCGGGCGCTCATGTAATCGCGCGGGTTGCTGACGGCATCGACCGCCAGCAGTTCGTTGCCCTTGAGGTAGCAGCAGCTGAAGGAACGGCTGGCGGGGTCGCCGCGCAGGATCACGCGGTCGTAGCCCTCGGAAAGACCCACGATCTGCAGCTTCAGGTCGAACTGGTCCGACCAGAACCACGGCACCTTGTCGTGCACGACGGTCCGGCCGCAGATGTTCGCCGCGGCGGTCCGTGCCTGCTCGTAGGCATTGTCGACCGACTCGAGCCGGATGCGTCGCCCATAGTGCGGGCTCGGAAAGCTGCAGCAGTCGCCGATGGCGTAGATGTCCGGGTCGCTGGTGCGGCAGTACGCGTCCACCGCGATGCCGTTGTCACAGTCGAGCCCCGCCTCCTGGGCGAGTTCCTGGTTGGGCACGATGCCGATGCCGACGACGACGAAATCGGCCGGGAATGACTCGCCGGTCGTCGCCACGACCTCGCGCACACGACCGTCGCCGTGGAACGCCGTCAGCCCCGTGTTGCACAGCACGCGCACGCCGGCCTGCGCGTGCGCCGACATGTAGAACGCGCTCATTTCCGGCGCGACCACCCGCACCAGCGGCCTGTCGGCCAGCTCCAGCACCGTGACCTCGAGCCCGTGCTTGACGCCGCTCGCGGCCACTTCGAGGCCGATGTAGCCGGCACCGATGACGACCAGCCGCCGGCCGGCGCCGAGCTCGCCGCGGATGCCGTCGACGTCGGCGATGCCGCGCAGGTAATGAATGCCGCCGAGATCGCGCCCTGGCACGTCGGCGCGGCGCTCGCGGCCGCCGGTGGCGAGTACCAGCGTGCGGTACTCCAGTGCCGAGCCGTCGTCGAGGCGGACCGTGCGCCGTTTGCGGTCGATCGACACGGCGCGCCGGCCCAGCAGCAGCTCGGCGCGATTCTGCTCGTAGAACGCGGCCGGCTTGATGAACAGGCGCTCACGCTCCATTTCGCCCGCGAGGTACTTCTTCGACAGCGGCGGCCGCTGATACGGCAGGTAGGGCTCGTCGCCGACGACCACGAGCCGGCCCTGCAGGCCCTCGCGGCGCAGACTCTCGACGAGCTGAGCCGCAGCCTGGCCGGCGCCCACGATCACGGTGGCTTCTTCCATCGATTTCCTGCGGGAGGTTGGCAAGCGAAAGCGGGCTTTATAACCGGCGCCGGCGCGCGGCGGAAGAGAGCCGGGTCGCTGGGCGGGATGCGCTGGTCGCTGTCTGCGGCACCACGCGCACCTCGTGGATCGGCGGGCCACATGATGCGGCCGTGCGCAAGCACGCGCCGGCGGCGGTGTGGCGCGGGCAGAATGCCCTTGGGGGGCGCGTTCAGGAAAGGCGCACGCGACCCGGTGCGGGGATCGGGATGAGCGATGAACTCGACGACCGGTGCCGGCCGCGTGGTCGCGACCTCGCGTACGCCGCTGTGACTGGCGGTGCCGTCCGCGTGGCCGCGTCATGCGGCTTCATGCTGCCGGTCGGCACGTCGCCGAACGTGATCGTCCGTGGCACGGGCCGCGTTACCATGCGCACCATGATGCGGTACCGGTTTTGTGGTGGACCTGCTCGCGCTGCTGTTTTTCGTGCCGTGATGCGCGGGCGGTGCTGTGCCGCTGGAGTCGCGTGCGGTATGGCGGCGATCGAACGGGAACGGTGAGGAATCCGCATGGCTGCAACGATCCGCGTCCGGGCACTGGGCGGGCCTGAACAACTGGTGCTCGAGGAGGCCGATGTTCCGCCACCGGCGGCGGGGGAGGTGCGCCTGCGGCAGAGTACCGTGGGCGTCAATTTCATCGACGTCTATTACCGTACGGGCCTCTATCCTGTCGCGCTGCCGTTCGTGCCTGGCCACGAGGCGGCCGGTGTGGTCGTGGCCACGGGCCGCGGCGTGCGCGGCTTCCGGGAAGGCGACCGCGTCGCGTATCTGACGCCGACGCCCGGTGCGTACGCCGCGGAGCGTAACGTGCCCGCGCGGTGGCTCGTGCCGCTGCCCGCAGCGGTCGGCGACGCCGAGGCCGCCGCCGTGCTGTTGAAGGGCCTCACGGCCTGGGCGCTGCTGTTCCGCACGCACCGGGTACGACGCGGGGAGACGATCGTCGTGCATGCCGCGGCGGGTGGCGTCGGCACGATCATGACGCAGTGGGCGCGGCACCTGGGTGCCAGGGTCATCGCCGCGGTCGGCAGCGACGCGAAGGCGGAAGTCGCGCTTCAGCATGGCGCGGCGCACGCGGTCGTGCTGCCGCGCGAGGACCTGGCCGCGCGCGTGCGGGAGCTGACCTCAGGTGCCGGTGTCCCGGTCGTCTATGACTCTGTGGGCCGGGAGACGTTCTTCGCTTCGCTGGACTGCCTGCGGCCGATGGGTCTGATGGTCAGCTTCGGCAACGCATCCGGCCCCGTTGCACCGTTCGCGCCGCAGGAACTCGCACGGCGCGGCTCGCTGTTCCTGACTCGTCCCGGCGTGTTCCATTACCTCGCGCCACGCGGCGAGCTCAAGCGCGGCGCGAAGGCGCTGTTCGCGGCGCTGGCCGGCGGCGCCATCCAGGTGCGCATCGGTCAGACCTTCCTGCTCGCCGACGCGGCGCAGGCGCACCGCGACCTGGAGTCGCGGCGCACGACGGGTTCGACGGTGCTGGTCGTTTGAACGGATGAATCCCATGACGATGGTCACGCGACGATCGGTGCTCGGTGGACTGGCGGCATTGCTGGCGCAGCGGTCCCCGGGGGCCGAGCCGCCCGCTCGCCCGGATGTGGTCATCGTGGGCGCGGGAGCGGCGGGCATTGCCGCGGGCCGTGCGCTCGCGGCCGCGGGACTGCGAGTCCAGATCCTGGAGGCACGCAACCGCATCGGTGGCCGCGTGCTGACTGACACCGATTCGCTGGGCGTGTCCTGGGAGCGGGGCTGTGCGCGGCTGCCGCGCGCAGCCGATCGCGATCTGGGCGTGCTGGCCGGCGGCCTGAAGCAGCCGCTGCGCATGGAGGCGCCCGCATTGCGGCTGTACGCGGCGGGTCGGCCGCAGGCTGCCGCCGATGTCGCGGTTCTCCTGTCGCTGCGCGCGCGCGCCGCTCGCGAGATCGCCGCAGCGGCGGTACGTGGCGCCGATATCCCCGCGCTGGCGGCCCTGTCGCGCGCGGTGCGTGAGGACCCGCGGTTTCCACGGGTGGCCGCC
>CAYWMY010000146.1:0-7306 GCA_964459405.1 uncultured Steroidobacteraceae bacterium
GCTGTTCGAGCACAGCGTCGCCGGGCTCGATGCCGCGACGCGCTCGCAGCTCGTGCGTGCGCGGCACAGGGCCGTCGAGGCAGCAGCGTCGCGCCGCCGCGGGTGGCGGAGCTTTGCGCCGGCCGGTGCCGTGGCGGCGGCCGCGCTGCTCGGGATCGCGCTGTGCCTCGGCGCCGACCGGGTGCCCGTCGCGCCGCAGGCACGCGAGGCGGCGCTGCCGGAGGCGCTGGAGTTCGTCGCGCAGGCCGACGATGCCGAACTGCTCGGTGACGATCTGGAGTTCTACGCCTGGGCCGTTGCCTCGGCCACGGGGGAGAATGGCTGAGACCATGAATCCGCGTGCGATGCTGCTGGTTGTCGCGTGCGCACTGGGGGGCGTGCGTGTGGTCGCGGCTGAGCCGCCACCTGACGCCGAGTTCCTCGAATTCCTCGGCAGCGTGGATGGAGACGAGGGTTTCGACGGTTTCCTGCGATCGCGTGATCTGCCGATCCGCGGCGATCCAACGACCACAGAGGCGCGGCCTGCGGCCGCGGACAGCGATGATCAGGACACACCTTAGGAATCTTGCCTTGCTGCTGCTGCTGGCGACGGCTGGCGTGAGGGCCGACGAGGCCGCGTCGCCCGGCGTGCGGTGGAGCGAGATGTCCGCGGAGCAGCAGCAGCTCCTGTCGGGGTTCGCGGACGACTGGGACCGGCTGCCACCCGGCCGCCAGCAGACCATGGCCCGCGGTGCCGAGCGGTGGGCGGCCATGTCGCCCGAGCAGCGGACACAGGCGCGCGAACGCTGGCACCGGTTCCGGACCCTGCCACCGGAAGAGCGCCAGCGGCGCCTCGACCGCTGGCAGCGCTTCCGGGAGCTGAGCCCCGAACAGCGCGAACGTGTGCGTGATTCCTATCGCCGTTTCAGGTCCCTGCCGCCGGAGCGCCGTGAAGAGCTGCGCGAGCGCTGGCGCGAGCTGCCGCCGTCCGAACGCCAGCGCATCAGGCGTGGCCATGACCGTGGCGAGGACCGCCACGGCGCAGGCCGTGACCGTGACGGTCGTCGCGGTCGCGACCGCGGTCGTGACTGACGGGAAATGGGGACAGTCACCGGGCAACGGGGACAGGCACCACGACCGTTGCAGGGAGGGGATCCATGAACTCCCGGGTGTCCGAGCAGGACACGGCGCCCGTCCCTGGCTTGTCCGCGCGCCCGCCAGGGCCGGGGCTGCTGCCAGCAGATCGAACTGTCCGGTCTGGCAGCACATGGATTGTCCGCGCAGGTTGTGGTCGCCGGGTCGGGGGTCGAGGGCGGTGCGCGGGGCTTGCCACGCCGCGCCACGCGGTGTTAGTTTCACTCTCATGAATCGCGTCCTGACAACGGTTTCTGTCTCCTCGAGCCGCCGCTCCGGCCTGCTCGCGCTCGCGCTTCTGCGCCGCCCGGCGCAATAAACACACGCGCCACCGGTCGGCGCCAACAAGACCGGAAACCAGTCAGAGAGCCACCGGATCAGGTGGCAAGAACGTTCTGCCGCGAGCGAAAACACCATGTTGCGCAACCCATCGACCAAGTATCATCCCGCGTCGACGGTCCATCTGCCCGACCGTGCCTGGCCCTCCCGCGTCATCAGCAAGCCGCCCATCTGGTGCAGCGTCGACCTGCGCGACGGCAACCAGGCGCTGATCGAGCCCATGGATGCCGGCCGCAAGCTGCGCATGTTCGACGAACTGGTGCGCATCGGCTTCAAGGAGATCGAGGTCGGGTTTCCTGCGGCCTCGCAGACCGACTTCGACTTCCTGCGCGAGCTGATTGACCGGCGGATGATCCCGGACGACGTGACCATCCAGGTGCTGACGCAGGCGCGCGAGGAGATCATCGCCCGCACCTTCGAGGCTCTTCGCGGCGCTCGCCGCGCGATCGTGCACCTCTACAACTCCACCTCGATCGTGCAGCGTCGCGTGGTGTTCGGTCTCGACCGCAAGGGCATCATCGACATCGCCGTGCGGGGCGCACAGGCCGTCAAGCGCGGCATCGACGCGCATCCGGACACCGAGTGGGTGCTGCAGTACAGCCCCGAGAGCTTCACCGGCACGGAACTCGATTTCGCGGTCGAGGTCTGCAACGCCGTCAACGAAGTGTGGCGCCCCACCCCCGAGCGCAAGGTGATCCTGAACCTGCCGGCAACCGTGGAGATGGCCACGCCGAATGTCTACGCCGACCAGATCGAGTGGTGCTGCCGCCGTCTGGCGCATCGCGACTCCGTGATCGTCAGTGTGCATCCTCACAACGATCGGGGTACGGCCGTCGCGGCAGCCGAACTCGCCATCATGGCGGGTGCGGATCGCATCGAGGGCACGCTGTTCGGCAACGGGGAGCGCACCGGCAACGTCGACATCGTGACGCTGGCGCTGAATCTGTACACGCAGGGCGTGCACCCGGGCCTCGACTTCTCCGACATCAACGCGGTTGCGCGTTGCGCCGAGGAGTGCAACCAGCTGCCCATCCACCCGCGACATCCCTACGTCGGCGATCTCGTGTTCACCGCGTTTTCAGGTTCGCACCAGGACGCGATCAAGAAGGGATTCGCCGCGCGGGGCCCCGACGATCCCTGGGATGTGCCGTACCTGCCGATCGATCCCGCCGATGTCGGCCGCACCTATGAGTCGATCATCCGCGTCAACAGCCAGTCCGGCAAAGGCGGGATGTCGTTCCTGCTGGAGCGCCATTACGACGTCGTGATGCCGCGGCGGCTGCAGATCGAGGTCGCTCAGGTGGTGCAGCAGCGTGCCGATGCCACCGGCAAGGAACTGTCCGCCGCGGATCTGTGGTCGCTGTTCGAGTCGGAGTACCTGGCCGTGGAACGGCCGTTCGGCTACCGCGGCCATCAGCTGGTCGCCTCGCGTGACGGCACGGATGCCGAGCGCATCACGCTGTCGCTGACCGTGGACGGCAAGCCGCGTACGCTGCACGGTGCCGGCAATGGCCCGATCGATGCGCTCTGCAAGGCGCTCGCGCTGCCGTTCGAGGTGGTCGCCTACGAGGAGCGTTCGCACGGGCAGGGCAGCGATGCGCAGGCGATGGCCTATGTCGAGATCCGCACGCCGACGCGGCCGAGCGTGTTCGGCATCGGCCGGCACGCCAACATCGTCACGGCCTCGCTGCTCGCCGTGCTCTGCGCCGTGAACCGCGCGATCACGCGCGGCGACCTGAAGATGCCGGAGGCCGCAGCCGCAGCCGGTTGAACGGCTGCCCGGCCCGCGCTCGTCGCGGGCCGGTGCGCGGCCGTTGAAACGGAGCCATCGCGTGGCATATTGTCTGCGCCTCGCGATTGATGGGTCGGTCCGCATTTGAGCAGGATTCCATCCGCCAGCGTCTCCGGACACCGGGTCGTACCGAAGGTCGGCCGGGCCGTGCCACGGCTGCGGGCGACGGCTGTGATGGACGTCGTGCCGAGGGATGCGAGGCCCGCGGCGCGCCGCGCCCCGGATCCCGGGCTGGCGCAGCAGGTGCTGCGTACGGACGCTTCGGGCATGCCGCTGGAGTGGATCGACTACCGCGAGGCGGTGCGTCTGCAATGCCTGGGCCAGGTGGCCTATGCGATGGGCACGACCCTCTACGTGCTGCACGGAGGCACCAATGCGCGCAGCGGGCTGCGCTCGGAGTTCGAAGTCAATTCCATCGTTGCGACACACGGACATTCCTGCAATCCCGGCAACGTGCGCGGCGACTACGTGCCGCCGCTCAACAATGAAACCCTGTTCCGGCGCGACGCCTACCTGTGCATGTACTGCGGCGGCCGCTTCCCACCGTCGCAGCTGTCCCGGGATCACATCCGGCCGCAGTCACAGGGCGGGCGTGACCTCTGGAGCAACGTGGTGACGGCCTGCCGCCGCTGCAACAACGCGAAGGCCTGGCGTACGCCGGAGCAGGCTGGCCTGCAGCTGATCGCGGTGCCGTTCACGCCCACCTACGCCGAGTACATCTACCTGAAAGGCCGCCGTGTGCTCGCCGACCAGATGGAGTACCTGCTCGCGCACTTTCCTCGCTCGAGCCCGCTGCACGAGCGCATCCAGCGCTGGCGGCAGTGAGCGGGCGATGCTGTATCTCGTCGACGCGAGTTATTTCATCTTCCGCGCCTACTACTCGATGCCCGCCAGCCTCGTCGACCACGACGGGGAACCGGTCAATGCGCTGTACGGATTCGCGCGGTTCCTGCAGGACCTGATGGAAACGACGCGGCCTCGGCACCTCGCGGTCGCCTTCGACGAGAGCCTCGAAGGCTCTTTTCGCCACCGGATCTATCCGGCGTACAAGGCCAATCGCGAGCCGGCGCCGGTCGAGCTCCGGCAGCAGTTCGGCCGCTGCCGCGCCCTGTGCCGTCACCTGGGCGTGGCCGAATTCGCGAGCGCCGGTTACGAGGCCGACGACATCATCGGCACGCTGACGACGCGCATGCGCGCCCACGGCCTGCGGGTGACGATCGTGACGCGCGACAAGGACCTGTCGCAGCTGGTGCGCGACGGGGACTGCTTCTGGGATTTCGCGGGCGACCAGCGATACGCCTATGACGATCTCGAGGAACGCTTCGGGGCGCGGCCCGAGCGCATGGCGGACTACCTCGCGCTCACGGGCGACGGCGTCGACAACATCCCGGGTGTGCCCGGCATCGGCCCGAAGACAGCTTCGGCGATCTTCCGCCGCTTCGAGTCGCTCGATCACCTTTATGGCGATGTCGATGCGGTGGCGAAGCTGCCCGTACGCGGTGCCGCCGCACTGCCCGCGAAACTGCGCGAACACCGTGACACCGCATTCCTGGCGCGACGGCTGACCACGATCGCCTGCGACATGCCGCTCGAGTGCGGTCCGCAGGCGCTTGCGGTGAGACGGCCGGATGCGGCGGCGCTCGACGCGTTCTACGAAACCGCGAAATTCGGCCCGGGCCTCAGGCGCCAGGCGGCCCGGCTGACCGCCCGCGACTGAGCATACGACCCGGCTCGCTGCCGCGCCTCAGGCTGCGCGTACGGCGCGGCCGAGATAGAAATAGCCTGCGAACTTCGGCATCGACTTCAGTACCGGGTGCTCCACGGGACCCAGTGCCAGCCCCGCGCTCTGCACCAGGCGCGCAATGTCACGGTTGATGTGACAGCCGTCGAAGACCTTCTTCCACACCGGATTGAGCCGGTTCTGCCACTTGCTGATGCGCGGCTCCGGGTGCAGCCCGTGCTCGCAGAACAGGAACTGGCCGCCGGGCTTGAGCACGCGGTGGACCTCGGCCAGCGATGCCGCAACGTCCGGGATGCTGCAGAGGGTCAGCGTGCAGACGACCGAGTCGAAGCTCGCTGTGTCGAAGGGCAGCTTCTCGGCAGTGATCTGGTGGTGCTCGACCTCGATGCCCGCGCTCGCCATGCGCTCGCGTGCGAGCTCCGCCATGCCGGGGTTCGGATCGACGGCAATGATGCGCTTCACGTCGGGCGGGTAGTGACCGAGGTTCAGGCCCGTGCCGAAGCCCAGTTCCAGCACGCGTCCGTTCGTATCGGCCAGTGCGCGCGTGCGCAGCGCCTTTACGTCCTCGTCGTTGCCGATCATCAGGTTCAGCAACCGTGGACAGACCCATTCGCCCCAGAGTCGCATGATTGACCTCCCCCTTCCCGTGTTGTGGCCACGTCACTGTACTGGACGCGGACGACGAATCGAAGCACGCTGCGATCGCGGCGTGCCGGCGCGGCAGGCCGGTGTCGCGGCCGCGGGCGGGATCGGGCACCAGCATGGACAACACTGCGGCGATCGCCACGACACTGGTCATCTACTCGGCGCTGTGCCTGCTGCTGGGCATCGTCGCCTGGCGGCGCACCACGTCGCTTGCGGACTTCATCCTCGGTGGGCGCAGCCTGGGCAGCTTCGTGACGGCGCTGTCGGCGCAGGCCTCCGACATGAGCGGCTGGCTGCTGCTGGGTCTGCCCGGTCTCGCCTACGCGTCGGGACTCGATGCCATCT
This sequence comes from uncultured Steroidobacteraceae bacterium, assembly GCA_964459405.1. Lineage (GTDB taxonomy): Bacteria > Pseudomonadota > Gammaproteobacteria > Steroidobacterales > Steroidobacteraceae > CAYWMY01. Next base: position 5,976 of record CAYWMY010000146.1, read on the forward strand.
GGCTGGTTGCCGGGCTGGTGACCGGCACCTGGGCCAACTGGCGTTTCGTTGCGGCGCCGCTGCGAAGGCGCACGGAGCAGCTGGCTGACGCGCTGACCCTGCCGGATTACTTCGAACGGCGCTTCGAGGATCGCTCACGGCTGCTCAGGACGATGACCGCGCTGTTCGTGCTGGTGTTCTTCGTCTTCTACACGAGTTCCGGATTCGTGGCCGCCGGGCGGCTGTTCGAGACGCTGTTCGGCCTGCCCTACGTCGAGGCGATGCTGTGGGGTTCGGCCGTGATGCTCGCCTACACGTTCTTCGGCGGCTTCCTCGCCGTCAGCTGGTCCGACGTGCTGCAGGGTTCGCTGATGTTCCTGGCGCTGGTGGTGGTCGCCGCCGGTGGTGTCTGGCTGAGCGGAGGACCGGGCCCGTCGCTGACCGCCATCGCGGCGCGCGACGCGACACTGCTTGACCCGCTGGCCGGGGAGGCCGGCGCTGCGCTCGGTGTCGTCGGTGTCGTTTCGCTGCTCGGCTGGGGACTCGGCTATCCAGGCCAGCCGCACATCCTGGCCCGCTTCATGGCGATCCGGCACGCGGACGAGATCCGCGTCGCGCGCCGCGTGGCGATGTGCTGGGTCGTCATCGCGCTGGCCGCCGCGGTGATCGTCGGACTCGTGGGGCACGTGCTGCTGCCGCGACCCTTGCCGGGCGCGGACGCCGAGAAGGTCTTCATCGTGTCGTCAACGCAGCTGTTTCATCCGGTCGTGGCCGGCGTCTGCATGTCCGGAATTCTCGCGGCGATCATGAGCACGGCCTCGGCGCAGCTGCTGGTGGCCTCGTCGGCGTTCGCCGAAGACCTCTATCGCGGACTTCTGCGGCCGTCGGCGGGGCGAGTGGAGCTGCTCTGGATCGGGCGTGCCGCCGTGCTGGGTGTGGCCGCGCTCGGCTTCTGGCTGGGACTCGACCCGGAAAGCCAGGTGCTGCCGCTGGTCGGCTGGGCCTGGGCGGGCTTCGGCGCCGCGTTCGGCCCCGCGATCGTGCTGTCGCTGTACTGGCGGCGGATGACGCGCAACGGCGCGCTCGCCGGCATCGTGGTCGGTGCGCTGACCGTCATGCTGTGGAAACATGTCGCCGGCCCGCTGGCGAGTCTGTACGAGCTGGTGCCTGGCTTCCTGTGCTCGACGCTGGCCATCGTCGCGGTCAGCAGGCTCGGAAGCTGGCGGATGCGTGGGCTGCCAGGAGGGCCTGAGTAGGCCGGAAACGGCATTCACGATTTCTGGAGGCGCTGGTGTCAGGCGCGGGCTGCAACGGCGGGCTCGCCTCGTCTCGCGGGAAATCCTGACGCTCGA
>CAYWMY010000147.1:0-7298 GCA_964459405.1 uncultured Steroidobacteraceae bacterium
GCGGTTGTTGACGATGATGCCCTTGATGAGCTGACCCGGCGGGTAGATCGACGCCGTGGCGCAGACTCCGTCCATGCCCTGTGACGCGCCGCCCGCAGCCATGCCGATGCGCGTGCCGAGGCCATCGTTGGACGGCACGCCGAGCGGTTCGGAGGTCTCGGACAGCAGCGGCACGTGCCTGGCGATCATCTGTTTGTTGAACGTGAAGTTGCCCGTCGCGATGATGACGGCCGCGCGCGCACGCACGTGGATCTGTCTGCCCACCTGCTTGATGCGCGCACCCGTGACGCGGCCCGTCTCGTCCTGCACGAGCCCGATCACCGCACTGTCGTAGATCGCCGGCACGCCCTCGCGCCTGCATGTGGCGAGCAGTGCGTTCATGCCGACCGCGCCCGCATTCTCACCCATGCCCGCGACCTTGTGGCCGCGCGGCGCGGGCTTCGCGATCTTCGAATAAGGCCAGAGTTTCTCGCTACCGGTGCTGAACAGGCACTCGGTGGTGTTCAGGAACACCGCCTTGCCCTTGAAGCAGGTGCGCTCGAAGGGCATGCCCTGCGCCTCGAGCCAGTTGAAATGCTCGACCGCGTTCATGCAGAACGAGCGCACGCGCGCGGTGTCGGGATCGCCGCAGCTCGCCAGCATGAACTTGTACATGTCTTCGGGGGTGTCCTCGTAACCGCAGGCCTTCTGCACCGCGGTGCCACCGCCCAGGTAATAGATGCCGGAGGACAGCGCGCTCGCACCACCGCCGCCGCTCGCCCGTTCGACGACCAGCACTTTCGCGCCGGCACGGTGCGCCTCCAGCGCGGCACACGCCCCGGACACGCCATAGCCGACGACGAGGACATCGACGGTGTCGTCCCACGACGCAACGTCGCTGTGGCGCACGATCAGCGCTTCTTCGCTCATGTCGGTCTCCTTGACGAAAGACGGTGCGGTGAGGAGTGCACTGTCGAGCAGACGTGGCACGTGCGTCAACCGGCCTGTACCCGGCCGATCGGTCGGGGGCGCGGCGCGAATCCTGCGCTGCGCCTGTCATCGGCGGGGGCTCGAGCTGCGCGGCCGTACGCGCCCGGCAGGGCAGGCTGAAGGGTCCGCCGCAGGATGGCGTGGCCGCCGTGCTACCGGTATCGAGCACGCGCAACGGCGGGACAGGCTGAATGCTCCGCTACAGGATGTAGCGCGAGAGGTCCTCGTCCTGCGCCAGTTCGCCGAGTTCCGCGTCGACGTAGCCGGCATCGATGCGGAGCTCCAGCCCGCCGCGATCCGCGGCGTCGAACGACACACGCTCCAGCAGCCGCTCCATGACCGTGTGCAGCCGGCGGGCGCCGATGTTCTCGGTCTTGTCGTTGACCGCGCAGGCGACCTCGGCGAGGCGCTTCACGCCGGAGGGCTCGAACACGAGCTGGACGCCCTCGGTCGCGAGCAGTGCGGCGTACTGCCGGCACAGCGAGGCGTCGGGCTCGGTCAGTATGCGCACGAACTCGTCGACCGTCAGCGCGTCCAGCTCCACGCGGATCGGGAAGCGCCCCTGCAGCTCCGGGATCAGGTCCGAGGGCTTGCTCACGTGGAAGGCGCCCGAAGCGATGAACAGCATGTGATCAGTCCTGACCATGCCGTACTTCGTGCTGACGGTGCAGCCCTCGACGAGCGGCAGCAGGTCGCGCTGCACGCCCTCGCGTGAGACGTCGGCGCCAACGGTCTCGCCGCGCCGGCAGATCTTGTCGAGCTCGTCGATGAACACGATGCCGTTCTGCTCGGCGCTCGCGAGCGCCTGTGCGCGCAGTTCCTCCTCGTTGACGAGCTTTGCGGCCTCCTCGTCGACGAGCAGCCTGAGTGCCTCGGGGATGCGCAGCCGGCGCGGCCGGGTGCGGCCGCCACCGATGTTCTGGAACAGCTGCGTGAGCTGCTGGCTCATCTCCTCCATGCCGGGCGGCGCCAGGATGTCGACTCCGGGGGCCATGGCGCGTACCTCGACGTCGATCTCGCGGTCGTCGAGCCGGCCCTCGCGCAGCATCTTGCGGAACTTCTGGCGTGTGTCGCTCTGGTCGCGTTCCTCGGGCGTGAAGCCGACGCTGCGCGGCTGGGGCAGCAGCGCGTCGAGCACGCGCTCCTCGGCGGCATCCATGGCGCGGTGGCGCACCGACTCCATGGCCTGCTCGCGCGTGAGCTTCACGGCGATCTCGACCAGGTCCTTGACGATGGAGTCGACCTCACGGCCGACGTAGCCGACCTCGGTGAACTTGGTGGCCTCGACCTTGATGAATGGCGCACGTGCGAGACGCGCGAGCCTGCGCGCGATCTCGGTCTTGCCGACGCCGGTCGGGCCGATCATCAGGATGTTCTTGGGTGTGATCTCGGCGCGCAGCGCCTCGGACACCTGCATGCGGCGCCAGCGGTTACGCAGCGCGATGGCGACCGCGCGCTTGGCGGCACCCTGGCCGACGATGTGCTTGTCCAGTTCCTGGACGATTTCACGGGGCGTCATCTGTGACATGGCGGGATCCGGATGTAATGAGGATGCGGTGCACCGGGGACAATCGACCGGGGCGCGCAGGCCGCGCGGCAGCCCGGCGGCAGAGGCCCCGGACCGCCCGGTCACTCGTTCGACAGCGTCTCGATCACGAGGTTGCGGTTGGTGTAGATGCAGATATCCGCGGCGATGCCGAGCGCCCGCTCGACGATTGCCCGGGCGTCGAGCTCCGTCTCGTGCACGAGCGCCAGCGCGGCCGCCTGGGCGTAGGGCCCGCCGGATCCGATGGCGAGCACCTCGTGCTCGGGCTCGATCACGTCGCCGTTGCCCGAGACGATGAACGACGCGTGCGTGTCGGCCACGCACAGCAGCGCCTCGAGGCGCCTGAGCGCCCGGTCACTGCGCCAGTCCTTGGCGAGCTCGATCGCGGCACGCGTGAGATTGCCGAACTTCTCCAGCTTCCCCTCGAAGCGTTCAAACAGCGTGAACGCATCGGCGGTGCCGCCGGCGAAGCCCGCGATCACGCGACCGCCGCACAGACGCCGGACCTTGCGGGCATTGCCCTTCATGACGGTGTTGCCCAGCGTGACCTGGCCATCGCCGCCCAGCGCGACGAGCGGCCCGCGGCGGACGCAGAGGATGGTGGTGCCATGGGGATCGAAGGAGGTCGCGGTCATGGGGGATCACCTGGCGCGCCGACGGCGTGCGCGCGGATGCGTCTCGTCGTAGATACGGGCGAGATGCTGGAAATCAAGGTGCGTGTACACCTGCGTGGTCGAAATGTCGGCGTGCCCGAGCAGCTCCTGCACGCCGCGCAGATCCCGGCTGGACTCGAGCAGGTGGGTCGCGAACGAGTGCCGGAACAGGTGCGGGTGCACGTGCACGGGCAGCCCGCGCGCGCGGGCCCAGTGCGCCACGCGCGTCTGGATCGCACGCACGCCGAGACGCCGGCCGTTGCGCCCGACGAACAGGGCGGTCTCGCCCGCCGCGGCCAGCGCCGCGCGATCCTGCAGCCAGCGCGCGAGCGCTTCCAGCGCCTTGCGCCCGACCGGCACGACGCGCGTTTTCGCACCCTTGCCGGTCACGCGCACCGTGCGGTCGCGTGCATCGACGTCGCTGGAGTCGAGCGACGCGAGTTCCGCAAGCCGGAGCCCCGAGGAATAGAACAGCTCCATGATGGCGGTGTCGCGCCGACCCAGCGGGTCGGTCGCGCCCGTCTCGAGCAGCCGCGTGATCTGGTCCGGATCCAGCGTGTGGGGCAGGCGCTTCGGTGCCTTCGGCGCGCGGATCTCGATCGCCGGATTGCTCGTGATGACCCCTTCGCGGATCAGGAACCTCGCGAAGCTGCGCACCGCGGAGAGCCGGCGCTGGATGCTGCGCGGCCCCAGGCCGTCGCGATGCTCGTGCGCGGCGAACACGCGCACGTGCTGCGCATCCAGTGCGGCCCAGTCCGCGATCCCGTGCCGGGCGCAGTAACGGCCCAGTGCTTCGAGGTCGCGGCGGTAGCCGGACTCGGTGTGCGGCGACAGGCGGCGCTCGCTGCGCAGATGTGTGAGGAAGCGCTCGACCCAGTCGTGGGCGCCGGGGTCCATCAGGGCTCGGCCACCGCCGCCGCGATGAGTTCCGCGATGCGCACCAGGAAGTCGGTGCTCATCGACGGATTGAAGCGGTTCACGTCCGTCGAGCCGCAGGCGAGCAGTCCGACTTTGCCCCCCGGCCCCAGCGGCACCAGCGCGACCGAGCCCACTTCGACGGTGCCCGTGCCGAACAGCCAGTCGCGCTGGGAATCGCGCACCTGGCCGCAGCGCGGCTTGCCCGCGGCGAGCAAGGGCTCGAAGGACTTGAGCGACAGGTCGTCGCGGCGCACCACGCGCAGGAAGCGTGATTCGTGCGCCCTGAGCGCGGGGTCGGAGGAGAACAGCGTCATCACCGAATGGCCCGCGTCGAAGTCCTCTCGCAGCGAGGCTTCGACGGCCTCCACCGCCTGCAGGCGATCGCGCGTGGCCGCGAGCCGGCGGGCGAGGCGGTGGATCCTTTCGCTGAGCGCCTCGTTCGCGCGCGCGTTCTCGACGAGTTCGGAGAAGCGCCGGTCGAGCTGGCGGTTCTTCTCGCGCAGCACCTCGACCTGGCGCTCGATCAGCGACACCGTGGCGTCGCCGCGTGGATGCGGCAGCCTGAGCCTCGCAAGCAGCTGCGGATGGCGCTCGAAGAAATCCGGGAAAGCCTCGAGGTAACTCGCCACGGTCGCGTCGTCGACCACGGCCGTGTGGATGCCCCGCGCCTTGTTGCTCATAGCGGTATTGTCCCCTCAAAAACGATTTCCGCAGGGCCCGTGAGCCAGATGGGCTCGCCGGGACCCGGCCATTCCACGATCAGGTGACCGCCCGGCAGCTCGACGTCCACCGTCGCGTCGAGCAGCCCCCAGCGGCGGCCCACGGCGACGGCCCCGCAGGCGCCCGTACCGCAGGCCTGCGTCTCGCCGACGCCGCGTTCGTGCACGCGCAGGCGCACGTGCCCGCGGTCCAGCACTTCCATGAATTCCACGTTCGTGCGCTTCGGGAAGCGCGGGTGGTGCTCGATCGCCGCGCCCAGGCGCTCGAGTGGCGCGGTCGCGGCGGCTGCCACCTGCAGCACGGCGTGCGGGTTGCCGATCGACACGGCGCCGATGGCGACGGTCTCGTCTGCGACTTCGAGCGCGTAGCGCTCGGCCTCGGCCGACGCCTCGAAGGGCAGCGCGGCCGGGTGGAAGTCCGGTACGGCCATGGCGACGGACACGAGCGCGTCGTCCCGCAGGCGCGCGCGCACGATGCCGGCGGGGCTGTCCATGAGCAGTTCTCCGGCGGGCAGCGCCCGCCGCTCGCGGATCAGGTGCGCCACGCAGCGTGCGCCGTTGCCGCACTGCTCGACCTCGAGGCCGTCGGCATTGAAGATCCGGTAGAAGACTGCGGTTCCCGCACGACGCGGTGGTTCCAGCATCAGTGCCTGATCGAAGCCGATGCCCGTGTGGCGGTCGCCGGCGCGCCGCAGCCATTCGGCCGGAGGCGCACCGCAGGCGGGCGCGTCGAAGACAATGAAGTCATTGCCGAGCCCGTGCATCTTCGTGAATGCCAGGCGTGCGGACGCGGTGTCGGCAGGCGCGGCCAGTGCCTCACTCCGGATTGCAGGCGCAGCCGCCACAGGACATGCCCGTGTCGCATGGACGTTCTGTGCTGCCCAGGTTGCCGCGCGAGACAACGGCGCTGGCGCTCATGAGTTTGCTGACGGGTGCATCGGCCGCGGTGCGGCCGCGGGCGATCCCGGCGCGTTCGCACAGTTCGCCCCAGGTGCTGAGGTGTTCGGCCATCCTGTGCGTGACCTCGACCACGCGGCCGTTGGCTTCGCAGCGGTATTCGTACGTAGGCATGGCCGTATTCTAGCCGGAAACTACGAATGTCCGGCCAGCCGGCCGGCATGGTGCACTAACCACAAGAAGTCCGTCTGAGCATGCGGCCGCGGGACGAGTGCGGCCGAGCGGGCGGGCGCGATTGCACCACAGCCTGAGGAGAGATCGTGATCCAGGAAGTCGAAGGGGACATTCTGCTGTCGAAGGCCCAGGCGATCGCCCATGGCGTGAGCCCGAACGATGATTTCCACCAGGGTCTGGCGCTCGCGCTGCGTGAGCAGTGGCCGGCGCTGTACAAGGACTTCCGGCACTTCTGCCAGGTCTCGACGCCTTCCCCGGGGACGCTCTGGAGCTGGGTCTGTGCCAACGCCCCGCGCATCGTCAACCTGTTCACGCAGGAGTCGGCCGGCCGGCACCACGGTTCGCATCCGGGACGTGCGACGCTTGCGCACGTCAATCAGTGCCTGCGGGAGCTGCGCAAGCTGGTGATCGCCGAGAAGTGGCAGAACCTGGCGTTGTCGCGCCTCGCGACGGGCGTCGGCGGCCTCGACTGGAAGGACGTCAAACCGCTGATCGAGCAGCATCTCGCCGACCTCGACGCGAAGGTCATCGTCTATTCGACCTACCGCAAGGGCGTGCCCGCGGCGGAGGGGCTGTAGGCGCAGGCTCCGCGGTCCGGGGCGCCGGTGCCGAGCGCCATCGCAGCAATGCGGGCCGCGTCCGCCGGAAGCGGTTCGCCGGCGGGCGCTTGCTCCGCGGGCGGTGACCCGGCAGGCTCGAGGCTTCGCCAGCCCGGCCGAGGTCCACCGATGTCGAGAAGCCGTGTCGCACCCGTTGGGGTGGGATTCGCAGCGGCGCTGTCACTCTGCGCCTGCACCTCATCCGGCATGACGGGCCGGCAGGCCGACGAGCTGATCGAGGAAGTCCGCGGCCTGCGCAGGGACGTCGCCGCGCTGTCCGAATCGCTGAAAGCCACCCCGGCCGCGCGGGCGCCGGCTGCCGCGCCGCAGGGGCCGCTCAGCGTCTCCATCCAAGGCGCCCACGATCTCGGCGATCCGAAAGCGCAGGTCGTACTTGTCGAGTTCACGGACTTCCAGTGTCCGTTCTGCCGCCGGCATCACCTGAACACGTGGCCTGAGATCAGGAAGGCGTATGTCGACACGGGCAAGGTGCGCTACGTCCTCAAGGACCTGCCGCTGCCCATGCACCCGCATGCGCCGGGGGCGGCGGAGGCGGCGCGCTGCGCGGGCGCCCTGGGCGGTGCGGACGCCTACTGGAAGATGGTCGACGGTCTGTTCGAGAAATCGGCAGCACTGGGCACGGCCGTCTACACCTCGCTGGCGGCTGATCTCCGGCTCGACGCCGCGGCTTTCGCCGAGTGCCGCGCGTCCGGGAAATTCCGCGCAGCGATCGAACGCGACCAGGCGGATGCGGCATCCGTGG
>CAYWMY010000148.1:0-7278 GCA_964459405.1 uncultured Steroidobacteraceae bacterium
GCGGTTTCAGCCCCGCGTGATCTGCACGAAGGACTTGACACCGGAACTTTTTTGTCCTGCGCCTGCGGCACGCAGGTATGCGCGATCCCTCCGCAGCGGCCGGCCACCCATCCTGGAGCGCGACCCGGCCCGACGATCAGCGATGACCCGCGTCCAGCGGCAGCGCCTCCTCAGCCCGCGTTGCCGTAGGTGTCGAAGATCGCCGCGAAATCGGGCATCGGCGCCTTCACTCTTGCACCGCCGTCCACCTGTACCAGCGCACCGCTCATGTTGGCCGAGGCGTCGGACGCCAGGAACTGTGCCACGTTCGCGATGTCGGCGGCCGTGCCGACGCGCGTGAGCAGGCAGGCCCGCATCGCCTGACCCGCGACCGGGTGGTTCAACAGGAAATCCACCGTGGGGCCACCCGAGATCGTACCGGCGATGATCGCGTTGCAGCGGATGTTCGCGCGCGCGTACTCGACCGCGATCTGCAGCGTCAGCGCGTTCATGGCGCCCTTGATCATCGTATAGGCCGGCATGCCGGCGAAGCCCTGTGTCGTGACCCCCGAGGAGATGTTCACGATCGAGCCGCCGCCCGCGGCACGCAGGTGCGGGATCGCATACTTCATCGTCCAGAACAGACCGTAGATACCAATGTCGGCGAACCTGCGGAAGTTCTCGGTCGCCAGCTCCGTGATCGCGCGATCAGTGCCACCGATCAACTCGTCCATGGGCGCCGCGCAGTTGACCAGCACGTGCAGCGCACCGAACTCGGCGACACCCACGCGCGCCATGGCCTCGACCTCCGCTTCGCGTGTCAGGTCCGTGCACACGAACACGGCCCGCCCGTTCGCGCGGCGGATATCTTCGACGACGGCATTACCACGCTCCGCGTTGCGGCCGCTGACCACCACGGCCGCACCCGCCGCCGCGAACTGCCGCGCCATCTGTGCACCCGCCCCCTGCGTCGAGCCCGTGATCAGGGCCACCTTGCCATCGAGTTTCATGCCTCGCTCCTCCCCTCGCTCATGTCGTGGCCGCCGGCCGGCGTGGACCCGCCCCCGCGGCACGATCGATCCGGCAGCTCCAGAACCGGCATTCCTGTGGGCGGCGCCGTCAATCATCCGCCGCGTCGGTCCTCGATCTCGTCGAACGGCCGATCCTTGTCCAGACGTGGCTCGGGCGGCAGGCCCAGCACACGCTCGGCGATGATGTTGCGCAGGATTTCGTCGGTGCCGCCCTCGATGCGCGTCGCGGGCGCACGCAGCAGCAGCGCCTGCAGCCGCGCGTATTCCGGCGCCTCCACCGGATCCGTCACGATGCTGCCGGGGCCCATGAGATCGACGGCGAACTCGGCCATGGCCTGCATGTCGGCGCCGATCACGAGCTTGCCGATGGAATTCTCGGGCCCCGTTCGCCGCGCGACAGCGCGGAGAGCGTGCGAAAACCGGTGTTGCGCACGCCGCTCGCGCGCGCGGCCCAGCGCGCGAGCCGCGCACGGATGGCGGGATCGTCGATGGCGCGACCGTGCCGCGTCCGGACCTGCAGGCAGAGCTGGAGCAGTTCCGGAAAGCCGCCCTGCATGCGGAAGCCGAGATCGAGGCGCTCACCGGCGAGCGTGGTCAGCGCCACCTCCCAGCCCTGGTTCACACCGCCCAGGCGCGCGCCATCCGCAACGTACACATCGCAGAGCGAGACCTCGTTTAATCCGGTGCCGCCGTTCGCCTGCCGGATCGGCCGCACCTCGACGCCGGGCGCATGCACATCGAGCAGGAACATGGCCAGTCCGCGGTGCTTGGGAACGCCGGGGTCGGTGCGCGCAAGCAGAATCGCGAAGTCGGCGATGTGCGCGAGCGACGTCCAGATCTTGCGGCCATTGATGCGCCAGCCCTCGCCGTCACGCTGCGCCCGCGTGCGCAGCCCCGCGAGGTCGGAACCGGCCGCCGGCTCGGAGAACATCTGGCACCAGATTTCCTCGCCGGCCGCGAGCGGCGGCAGATAGCGCCGCTTCTGCGCCTCGGTCCCCCAGCGCAGCAGCGCAGGCGCGGCCATGCCGAAACCCACGCGGAACGGCACCGACAGCACCGCGAACACACCCTCCTCCTGCTTCCAGATCGCCGCTTCGATCGCGCTGGCACCGCGGCCACCGAACTCCCGCGGCCAGTCGATGCAGGCCCACCCGGCCTCGACCCTGCGGCGCTGCCAGACCCGAGCGATCCGCAGCAGTTCCCGCTCCTCCATGGGCAGGGAACCGAAGGTCGCGGTCGCGAACCGCTCCGCATGTTCGTGCGGCGCATTCGCGGCGATCCAGGCCCGCGCCTCGAGGCGGAAAGCACGCTCCGCGGGGGAGTCATCGAGGTTCATGGACGCACGCCTCCGGCCCCGGATCCCGCATTCGCGACCAGCCCGTCGATGAGCCGCTGTTCCCAGTACTCCATGCCACCCAGCGCGACCCCCTGCGCGTTGGCGCGACGATAGTACAGGTGGCAATCGAGATCCCAGGTGAACCCCATGCCACCGTGCACCTGGATGCTCTCGCGCGCGCACTGCAGGAATGCCTCGGTCGCGCTCACGCGCGCCGTGGCCGCGGCACGCGGCAGCTCGGCGGGCGCCATGGCGAGTGCCCAGGCGCCATGGTAGGCATTGGAGCGTGCGAGGACCGCAGCGACATACAGGTCGGCGAGCCGGTGCTTGATGGCCTGGAACGAGCCGATGGGGCGGGCGAACGCGATCCGGTCGAGGGCGTGGTCGCGCGCCAGCTCCAGTGAGCGCTCGGCACCGCCCAGCTGCTCGAAGGCCGCGAGTACCGCCGCGCGATCCAGTGCGCGCTCGAGGATCGCCCGACCCTCCTCGACCACGCCCAGCGGCTCGGCCGGTATCCCGCTGAACTCGAGGCGCGCATGACCCTGAAGCAGGTCGATGGTCTCGACGGGACGGCGCGCGACGCCGGGCACGCGGAGATCGACGCAATAGAGGCCCAGCGGCTGATCCCGGCCCGGTGTCGCATCGCGCGCCGCGACGATCGCGAAATCGGCGAACGCGCCATCCGGCACCGGCAGCTTCACACCATGGAGCCGGCCGCGATCGACGGTCGCCCGCACGCGTGCCGCCGACAGCGGCCCGGCACCCTCGGCGAACGCGAAGGTGCCGATCAGCCGGCCGGCGGCGAGTTCCGGCAGGTAACGCGACTTCTGGGAATCGCTGCCGCCCGCGAGCAGGAATCCGGCGGCGAGATGGATCGACGACGACAGCGGCACCGGTGCGAGGCTGCGACCGAACTCCTCCGCGACCGCGCACTGGTCGATGTCGCCGGCCCCGCTGCCGCCCCAGGCCTCGGGAATCGCCAGGCCCGGCACGCCCAGTTCGGCGATCTCGCGCCACAGCCCACGGTCGATCTTGTCCGGCGAGTCGACCACGGCGCGCAGTACCTCGCGGCCACAACGCGCGCCGAGGAAACGCCGCAGCTCGGCGCGCATCGCCTTCTGTTCGACGGAAAAATCAAGGTCCATGGGAAGAAGGGACCACCGCGCTGTCAGCCTCCCCGGAGCCGGGTGCCGACCCGCGGGCACGAGGGCGCGTGCCGCGGGCCTGATGTGACCCCTTCACGCGCCGCGCCGGACCGCCGTTCATCACTCCACGCCGAACACCAGCATGACGTTGCCCGGCATGCGCCCGGAGAAGCCGTACCCGGACGGCACCACCAGCGTGCCCCGGTACGCGACCTGGCCCGCACCGCCACCCATGGAACCGCCGCGCGCAGTGCCACCGCCCACCGTCGCGAAGTCCTTCAGCGTGTCAAACTGCCACAGGAGCTTGCCGGACTCCGCCTCGTAGAAGCGCAGCCAGCCATCGCTGGCACCGGTCAGCAGCAGGTCGTCGACCACGGTCGCCGGAGCAGCGATGCCGGGATCGCAGGCCGGACCGCGGCCCTCGCAGCTGCGTCGATCGTTCGGCGCCTTCCAGACGAATGCACCCGTACGGATGTCGAGCGCATAGATACCGGGCTTCGCCGGCTCCTCGTAGGTCTCGCCGTCCGGCGGATCACTGATCGGCACGAACAGTTGATCGCCCTTGACGGCCATGCCGAAATAGACGCCGGCCATGATCCCGCCTCGGCCGACCTTCGTCTTCCAGACCAGCCTGCCGTTCTTCGGATTGAGCGCATAGACCCAGCCCGACTTCTGGCCGGCCAGCACCAGTTCCCGACCATCGCTGGTCTTCGCCAGAATCGTGGCTGCGCCGAAATCAAAGTCAGGACCGTAACCGGGCGGACAATGGATCTTGTCCTCCGTCGAGCAGCTCGTGTTCCAGTAGTCACCGGCGAGCGCCTGGTAGGACCACTTGATCCTGCCGGTCTTCAGGTCCAGCGCGAGGATCGCGTCGCTCAGCTCCGTCGGCGGCACGGAATAGTTGTCGCCGGTGGCGACATAGAGCACACCGCGCTTCTCGTCGATGGACGGCGCATTCCAGATCGCCACGCCGGAGGGCCCCCACTGCCGCGTGCCCGAGGGCAGCGTCATCTGCAGCTTCGGTTCGCCGACCATGAAGGTCTGCCACAGGCGCTTGCCGGTGTCCGCCTCGTAGGCCAGGACCGAGCCACGGAACGTGCAGCACTCGTAGGTCGGCGCGCCCGCGGCCTCTTCCAGCGAAGACACCGGCACGTACAGCCGGTCCTTGAACAGGACCGGCGATCCGGTGATGACCGTGCTCGGATGCGGATCCGCGCGGTCACGCCAGATCTGCTGGCCCGTGACGGCGTCGACGGCATACACGCTGCCGGCGTTGTCGCCGAAGTACACGACCGGCTTCGCCGCGGCATCGCCAGCCTTCCAGGGCGATACCGTGATGGCGGTGCGGACCTCGGAACTTGCGCTGAACGTCCAGCGTGCGCAGCCCGAGTTCCGGTCGAGCGCGTAGACGTGGCCATCGTCGCTGCCCACGAAGATCGCGCCACCTGCGAATGCCGGCTGCGAGCGCGCACGCGTCGCTCCTTCGAAGCCCAGCGCCCACTTCAGCCGCAGCCGGCCGACGTTGTCGGTGCCGAGCCCGGCGGTCGCGCGATCGATGTAGCGCGCGTTGTCCCGCGAAATGCCCCACCCCTGGAAGGCGGGCGGCTCGCTGAAATCGAACTTCGCGGCGGCACCCGAGCAGGCGGGCGGCGCCAGTTTCGCGTCGCCGCCGATCGGCCGGTTGGAGAGGTATTCCGCGACCGCGCGCTTGTCTTCATCGGAGAGCTGCGACCCCTGCGGCACCATGATGCCCGTCGTGAGCGCGCGGTAGATGGCGGCCGGCGGCATGTTGCGCAGGATGAAATTCGCCGGTGCCCGTGCCACGCCCTTCTCGTGGCAGGCCGCGCAGCTCTGGCGGTAGATGTGCGCGCCGCGGGAATCCTCTTTCGCGCTCGCGAACGCATCATCGCCCGGTAGCCAGGCGTCATCGTTGTCCCGGGCCTTTGGTGCGGTTTCTCCGGCCGCAGGTGCCGGCGCGGCGAGCGCCGCGGTGACTGCGAACAGCGGCGCGCAGACAATGAACGCCAGCAGGCGATGCAGATTGATGCGGTGTACCACGACCGTCGATCCCCCGGATGACTGGACGATGCAGGAACTGAGGTGCGGCGGCCCGGACTGTCCATCGCGAGCCCCGCACGAACCGCCGAACCGGCTCGAAGCTGCCGGATCCCTGGCCTCAGCAGGCGGCAGAATATCAGTTTGTCGGGACATTGGGCCCGGTACACGAGCGGCTGCGGGCGCCGGGCCCGCGGCGCGCGCTGCGACGGGCCACACGCGGGCGGGCACCGTGAATCCGGTGCCATTGACCCGGCGTCCTGCATGGAACATTGAGGCGGCGGTTTTCCGCCAGAATTCGCCCGTCGAGTGTTGAATGGGTTCACGCCGGATCAATAACCGGTCCGTTTCAACATCAGCAATCCAGGAGGACTCCCGCGTGAACGACACGACGATCCGATACGAAGTCGACCGCGGCATCGCCACGGTGACCCTGAACCGGCCGGAGCGGCTGAACGCCTACACCCTCGAGATGTCGCGCGAGCTCGTGCGGGCCTTCGATCGCTCGGATGCGGACGATGCCGTGCGCGCGGTCATCGTCACGGGAGCGGGACGCGCCTTCTGCGCCGGCGCGGATCTGGGTGGCGGTGGCTCGACCTTCGACCTGTCGCAGGCACCGGACTCGCCGCTGCGGTCCGACGGTTCCGTGGACTACGGTCGCGAGTCAGCGCGCGACGGTGGCGGCATCGTCGCGCTGCGGATCTTCCGCAGCCTCAAGCCCGTGATCGCCGCGATCAACGGACCCGCGGTGGGCATCGGAGCGACCATGACGCTGGCCATGGACATCCGTCTCGCCAGCGAGACCGCCCGGTTCGGTTTCGTGTTCGCACGCCGCGGCATCGTGCCGGAAGCCTGCTCGGCGTACTTCCTGCCGCGTATCGTCGGTATCAGCCGTGCGATCGAATGGTGCACGAGCGGACGCGTGTTTCCGGCCGCGGAGGCGCGCGCGGGGGGACTCGTGCGCGACGTGCTGCCCGCGGACCGGCTGCTGCCGGCGGCACGGGAGCTGGCCCGTGAACTCACGGAGGATTCGGCAGCGGTCTCGGTGGCGCTGGTTCGACAGATGATGTGGCGCGGGCTCGGCTGGACTCATCCCATGGAGGCGCACCGTATCGAGAGTCGCGGTCTGCTCGCACGCGGCCGCAGCGCCGACGTGCGGGAAGGTGTGCAGGCATTCCTGGAGAAACGGCGCGCGCATTTCCCGGACCAGGTGTCGCGGGACATGCCGGACTATTTTCCGTGGTGGCAGGAACCGCCCTACTGCTGATCAGTCCGGGCCCGGCCCAGCGCGTCGTCGGACAGCCGCCGCTGCGGTCCGGGTCCGCGCGGCGCGCGGACCCGGTGTGCGCATCAGGCGTAGAAGCGCTGCTTCCTGGCGGCGCGCTCGCGCAGCCACGGCGGCACAACGTAGTGCGCACCCAGCGAGGCATGGCGATCACTCAACTGCACGACCTTGTCGAGACCGAGCCAGTCCGCGTACCGCAGGGCCCCGCCCAGGTACTGCGGCAGACCGAGGCCGAGCAGCAGGGCCATGTCGATCTCCATGGCGCTGCCCGCCGTGCCGTCTTCCAGACACCAGGCCGCCTCGGCCAGCATCGGCAGCATCATGCGCTCGACGATCTCCGTCTCGGAGAACTCCCTCGGTCCGCCGGGCTGCAGAGCCGCGATCATTTCGCGGCTCTCGGCCGAGATGGACTTCTTCGGCTTGCCGGTCGGATCGACCTCGTACCGG
>CAYWMY010000149.1:0-7246 GCA_964459405.1 uncultured Steroidobacteraceae bacterium
CGAGCCGGTGCGACTCGACGAACCTCGGGCCATGGATGCACGGCATCGCCGCGACGATCGCCGGATTGAATCGCTCGAGGTGGCCGACCTGCAGGATGCGGCCATGCCGGGCCGCGGCGTCGATCAGGTCGCGCGCCTCCTCGACGGTCGCGCACATCGGTTTCTCGACCAGCACATGCGCGCCCGCCTCGATGAAGGCACGGGCGATCACATGGTGCAGCGGCGTCGGCGTCACCACGCTGACGGCGTCGACGCGCCCCAGCAGTTCGCGGTAGTCGGCGTGACCCGGAACCCCGCAGCTGCGCATCACTGCTTCGCGCGCCGCGGCCGAAGGATCGACCACGCCCACCAGGTCGGCGTACGGCGAGTCCCGGTACTTCTCGGCATGAAAGCGCCCGAGATAGCCCGCGCCCACCACCGCGGCGCGCAGACGGGCCGTGCACGCGGCTTCGTTCAGGAGCGGCGCTCCAGGTTCCAGCGGCTGCGGCGCCGGTAGACCACGCGCTTGCGCAGGATCGTGCCGCCATAGACGGCGACGACGGCACCGAAGCACGCCGCCGCCGCGAACATGCGGTCCCACTCACCCATGGACAACGATCGCACGAATGCCAGCACGGCGATCAAGAGGCCGGAAGTCATTGCTCCATATGGTTTGGCTTCGTAAACCGGTTCGGGCCACCATATTTTTTTCATTGGGGGCAGCTTCCGCCGACACCGCGATACTGCCGCATTATACTTGAGAAGGTTGCGGACGAAACAAGTCGACGGCCCGCTGCGGTTGCAGCATGGCGGCCACGGCAAAGGGAATCGGGCGGACTGCTGTCATGAAAATCGGTCTCGGCTTCCTGACCACCCATCGCGAGGGCCGAGCCGCCTTGTTCCTGATCGGCTTTGGTGTGTGCGTGATGCCGCTCCTGATCTACTTCATCGGCCAACTGACGCTGGGCCCCTCGGAAACGGGACTGGCGGGATTCCTGAAGACGCTCTACGGCTCGTTCCTGGGCCTGCAACCCTCCGCGTGGGCACTCCTTCTCGGGCCATACCTGCTGTACGCGATGCTGCGGCTCGTGAGGCTTTCCCTGCGCCGCAACCGGCGCTCCTGACCACCCCGGGGCCCGGCGCGGCCCTGGTCCACGGGACCGGCTCAGGAAATCCCTTAAAGATTTCCGCCATCGGGTCGAAATACCCGATCAGGTGTCGTTCGCTGACGCCACCTCGCGCCTTTGCCCAGGGATGCCAGATCATGCAGCCGGAACTCGAAGCGCAACTGAAGAGCTACGTCAACTTCCCGAGCCCGCCCGGAGTCGCGAGCCAGATCATCGAGCTTGCACAGGATCCGGACATCGACATGGGCAAGGTCGCCAAGGTCGTCAGTATCGACCCCGCGCTGGCGACCAAGGTGCTGCGCATCGCCAACTCGGCCGTGTACGCGCAGCGCCGTCGCAGCGAGAGCCTGCGCCAGGCGCTGATGGTGCTCGGTCTCAATGCGACACTGACGCTGGCGCTGTCGTTCTCGGTGGTGAAATCGCTCAAGGCCGGCAAGCCCGTCGGGCTCAGTTTCCCGCATTTCTGGCGCCGCACCCTGCTCTCGGCCACAGCCGCCCGCGCCCTCGGAGAAGCCACCGGTCAGCCCCTCCTGGAGGAGCTGTTCCTGAGCGGTCTGCTGCAGGACATCGGCATGGTCGCCCTGGACCGGGGCGTGAAGGATCTCTATCGCGACACCGCGCTGCTGCAGCTCGACCATGCCGCGATCTGCGAGCGCGAGCGAGCGCGCCTCGGAGTCGACCACGCCGAGGTCGGCGCCTGGCTGATGCGCCAGTGGAACCTGCCCGACCGTCTGTGGTCGGCCATCGAGCGCAGCCACGTCATCGAGTCGCATCGGGCGACCGGCACCGGAGGCGCCTTCGACTGCTGCGTGGCGCTGTCCGGGCCACTGGCCGATCTGTTCTTCGGCAACCGGGAAGACAACGTCGCTGCCGTTCAGGCGCTGGCCGACAAGGTGGAGCGCCTGCTGGGCCTCGACGCCGAGGGCTTCGGCCGCGTGCTCGACCGCATCGGCGCACTCATACCCGAGACCGAGACGATCTTCGAGACTGACATGGTCGCGGATCCTGATGCCATC
The DNA here is from genome assembly GCA_964459405.1 of uncultured Steroidobacteraceae bacterium. Lineage (GTDB taxonomy): Bacteria > Pseudomonadota > Gammaproteobacteria > Steroidobacterales > Steroidobacteraceae > CAYWMY01. The sequence continues at coordinate 2,123 of CAYWMY010000149.1, forward strand.
ACGGAGCACGCGCGCGAGATCCTCATGGTCAGGAATCTGTCGGCCCTGCGCGAGGTGAATACCCTGCGGGATACGGCGGATTCTCTGTCAGCGCGCGCGACGGAACTCGAGGCCGAGAGCCGCCGTGACGCACTGACCGGCGTGTTCAACCGCGCCTTCCTCGATCAGTACCTCAGCCGGGAATTCTCGAAGGCTGTGCGCCAGGGGTGGCCGCTGTCGGTCGCATTCTGCGACCTGGATTACTTCAAGACGATCAATGACACGTATGGACACCAGGCAGGCGACCGCATCCTGCAGGCGACGGCGCGCATTCTGCGCGGGAACACGCGCGACTCCGACATCGTCGCGCGCTATGGTGGCGAGGAATTCGTGCTGGTCTTTCCGTCAACGGACAACGCCACCACGGCGATGGTGTGTGAGCGCATCGTGACCGCGTTCCAGCAGGCGCGCCACAACATTGGCAACGTGAGCGTCAACGTCACGATCTCCATCGGTTTCGCCACGCAGTGCCCCGAAACCCCCTGGGACTCGGGCGATGCGCTGCTGCATGCGGCCGACCAGGCCCTGTACGCGGCAAAACTCCAGGGGCGCAACCGGGCCATGCGTCAGGACCTCGGCCAGCGCAAGCCCGTCGTGCGTTTTCTCTGATCCCCCGCGTCAGCCGTGCGCGCGTGACTTAAGCTGGCGAGATCGCGCGCGTGTGACCGGTTTCATGGCAACGACCTCCAGGCAGGGCGCAACTTGCGCCGCATGCGGCTCGCATCGGAGACGCCATGTTCCTGGTCGCGGCACGCGCCTGCACAGTGACCGTCCTGCTGACGGCTGCAGCCGTACGCGCGGAAGAGGCGCGGAATCCTGTTCCCACGCCGCCCGGCGACGAGCTCACTGCAGCGCCGTGGCTCCGATGCGAGCCGACACCAACCACCACTGCTGATTCCCAGGATGCGTGGAACCTGCGTGTCGCGGGTCCGATGCTGTACCCGGAGCCGGGGCGTGCCGCGACCCCGGAATCCGCCCCCGCGTTCCGGGTCGGCCCATCGGCCATCAGACTCCGGCGCGACATCGAGCGGGTGCCGCTGATCATGCTGTGGGAGTCCCGCACCAGCGCGATGTTCCTCGGCATCAACCGCCGCGGTCTGGGCGGTCTGCATTTCGAGCGCAAGTCGGCCCGCGAGCGCGCGGCGGAGCGAACGGCCCGGGCCCCGCTGCGGGCGCACTGGCGCGCAGCGGAACCGATCCAGCCCTGAACCGGTACTCCATCCGGACTCGGGAAGACGTCAGGGCCAGTAGGACCAGCCAATCAGGCACAAGGTGCCCCACATGGCCGCCTGTGCGAGCCCGCGCCACCGGCTCCGGCGCTGCAGCGTCCGGAACGCAACCGCAGCGACTGCGGTCAAAGCAGCGAACAGCAGAATCGCCCGCAGCAGCCCTGGATACTCGTCCATGACGCGCGGATGATCCGGCGAAATCACCAGGTAGACCGCCAGTACCATCGTCAGCACGGTGACGACCGAAACCGCCGAGCCGAGCACGACGCCGGTCAGGAATCCCAGAGGCCCCATGCCTTCTCCTCGTCTTCGCTCCAGGGCTGCGCCGCCGGGGGTCGCATGAGCGACCCGCGGCGTCCGCACGGGAATGGTCTCACACGTTCCGGTCCACGAGCCGGCCTGGCGCACGGAACGCCCGCGTCTTCATGGCGGCATACCGTCCGCCGGCCGTCGCGCCGGTCCGGAACCGCCGTCCGCGCCGGTTGCGCCGGCGCGCCATCGCCCCGGCAGCGGCCGCAACCGCCGGTTGCAAGGACACCTGCGGCACACGACACTAGTCCCTGATTGCAGGTGGCAAACCCCGGCTCCAGCCACACTTCCCGACGTCATGGAGAGTCTAGCCGACATGCCGGCAGCACCGAGCCCTAAACCCTGGTCATCACCCATCCGCGTGCTCGCGTGGTGTTCGTCGACCGTGCTCCTCGCGCTGGTGCTGCTCGGAGTGGTGCAGACCCGCGCACCGGCGCTCGCCCCCGCTGCCGCCAGCACCACGGAACTCCAGCCCTCCAACCGCCAGGGGCGCGTGGCGCGCCTGGTTGGCGAGCTGATGGAGCGACAGCATTTCCGTCGTGCCGAGATCGATGACTTCCTGTCGGCGCTGGTATTCGAGAACTACCTTGAAGCACTGGATGGCAACCGCAGCTACCTGCTGGCCTCGGATGTCGCCGAATTCGAGACCTACCGCCACCGGCTGGACGACGCGCTCCGGTCGGGCAACGTCGAGCCCGCTTTCCTGATCTTTGCCAGGCTCCAGCAGCGCAATCGCGAACTGATGCGCTACGCGATCGAGCTGCTGGCGACCGAGCCGGATTTCACCCTGGACGAGTCCTACCAGTTCGACCGCGACCGCGAGCCATGGCCCGCGGACATGCAGGAGATGCACGATCTGTGGCGCAAGCGCGTCAAGAATGACGCACTGTCGCTGATGCTCGCCGGCAAGACCTGGCCGGAGGCCCGCGACGTGCTCAAGGCGCGCTACGAGCGGTTCGTGAAACGCATCGACCAGGTCACCAGCGACGACGTGTTCGAAATCTTCATGAACGCGTGCTCGCACGTATTCGATCCGCATTCGAACTATCTCTCGCCGCGCGATTCGGAGGAATACAACATCGCGATGAGCCTGTCCTACGAAGGGATAGGCGCGTCGCTGCAGCTGATCGACGACTACGTGACGGTCATGAACGTCATCCCGGGCGGCGCTGCGGCACGATCCGGCCAGCTCAAGGCCAACGACCGCATCACGGCTGTCGGCCAGGGCAAGGCCGGCGCGCTGACCGACGTCGTCGGCTGGCGACTCGACGACGTGGTGCAGCTGATCCGCGGGCCCGAGGGTTCGGTGGTGCGGCTGCAGGTGCTGCCCGCGGGGGCAACGCCCGGCTCCACCGAGACGCAGCTCTCGTTCACGCGCAGCAAGGTCACCCTCGATGCGCAGGCGGCGCGCAAGGACGTCCGCCGCATCGTTCGCGACGGGCGCAACATCACGGTTGGCGTGATCACGGTGCCGAGCTTCTACCAGGACTTCCAGGCTCGCGTGGCCGGTGACGAGGAGTACCGCAGCACCACCCGCGACGTGCGTCGGCTGATCGATGAACTGCGCGACGGCGGTGTCGACGCCATTGTCATGGACCTGCGCAACAACGGCGGCGGACATCTGTCGGAGGCGACCGGGCTCGTCGGATTGTTCGTCGACAAGGGCCCCGTGGTTCAGCTGAAGGAGACCAGCGGACGCACGGAGGTGCTCGACGACCACGAACCCGGCGTGGCCTGGGACGGCCCGTTGGTCGTTCTCGTCAACCGGGCCAGCGCCTCGGCATCGGAGATCTTCGCCGGCGCCATACAGGACTACGGCCGCGGCATCATCGTCGGCCAGCAGACCTACGGCAAGGGATCCGTGCAGAATCTCTATCCACTGGATCGCTATGCGCTCGGACCCAGGGCGGGCTACGGCCAGCTGACCGTGACCATCGGCAAGTACTACCGTGTGACCGGCGACAGCACGCAGCATCGTGGCGTCACGCCGGACATCAGCCTGCCCTCGCCCATCGACGTGAAGACGGTCGGTGAGAGTGCCCAGGACCATGCGTTGCCATGGGACCGTATCCGGTCGACCGATTTCACCGGTGTGCGGACATTGTCGGCGGAGCAGCTCTCGCTGCAGACCGTGAATCACCAGGGGCGGCTGCGCGGTGCTCCGGACCTGCAGGCCGTCACCTCGGCCGTCGCGGCGGTGCACCGGCAGAGTGAGCTGTCATCCGTCTCACTGAACCTCGAGACGCGACGGCGTGAACGCGAGGAGCGTGACGCCGCGCGGCTCACAAACGAGAACCAGCGGCGCGCCGCCCGCGGCCTGGCGCCGCTCGCGACCATCGCCGAGCTGGAAGCGGCGGAAGAGCCGGATGCCCTGCTGCAGGAGGCGGCGGAGATCGCCGCAGATGCGGTGCTGCCCGGCGCGGGGGACACGAGGCTCGGCCAGCAGATCCATCGCTGAACGCAGCGGGCGGACACCGGATTTCCGGCCCGCCTGCGGTTCCGATCAGCGCATCAGAACCCGACTGATGTCCCAGTAGTCGTCGACGAGCACGCCGCGCCCCGCGTCGCCACCTGCCGTGCCGTTCGCCGCAATCGATTCCGGCACCGGGATCGTGTCCGACGCACTGCGGAACTGCGCTGTCCGACGCAGGCGCTCCGATTCCGCGCGGATGTCCGTGGCCCTGCCCTCCTGGCGATGCACGACCGCGAGCCCTCGCTGGATCTCGCCGAGCCGCGCGAGGCAGGCATCCGGGGAGCCGTGCCGGGCATCGTGGACGCTGCGATTCATCGCGACACGTGCCGGGACAGCCAGGCCGAGCGCGTGCAACCGCTGGTGCAGCAACCCGGCGTACGCGATGACCGCGAGATTGATGGCCCTGCGCCCCTCCAGCGACAGGCCCGGGAACTCGGGCAGCGGCTCTTTCTCGATGGTTCGGTGCGCCTCGCGCATATCGGCGAGGTGGCTTTCGGCCGCCTGCACCTGCTGGTGCAGTGCCTCGACCTCGACCCCGAGCCTTCGCCGCCGGAAGTAATTCCAGAACCCGCGCAGCGACTCCATCTCTCGCTGCACCCGCGTCAGCCCGCCACGCGCGGCTTCGGCATCCCGGGCGGCGGCGACCAGCCGCAGGTCGGCGAGTTTCAGACGATCGCCGCGATCGAGCTGGAACTCATCGAGCTGGCGCCGGCGTTCCCGCTCCTCCCTCTGGCGGCGCAGATCCTGCACCAGCTGCTCGATCTGCGCGCGGCAGCTGCGCCACACGGCACGCAGGCCGAAGTGCACCAGCGCATCGAAACCGCGTTCGGGCGTGCCGAGCAGCGCCTCGAGTTCGTCGGCCTGCTGCTGGCTCCGGTCGTGGGCCGCCACCTGCTGCTTGAGGCGGTCCTTGAGCTGGTACAGCTCCGCGTCGAGCCCGGCGAGTTCCTTCTTGAGTTCGGCGCGGTTCCAGAACAGCTTGAGCAGCCGTTCGTCTTCGGCGGGATCGGGCCGCGAACGCAGCGGTCCACGCACACCGTTCAGGATGTTCGCCAGCCTGGGCACGGAGGTCAG
>CAYWMY010000150.1:0-7225 GCA_964459405.1 uncultured Steroidobacteraceae bacterium
CGAATCACGGTACATGGCGTTCTGCGTGGCCTGCCATGGCCCGGATGGGCGCGGTCAGCAGGCCCTCGGCGCCCCGAACCTGACGGACAACATCTGGCTCTACGGCGGCAGCGCGGATGCGATCCGCACCACCATCGTCAAGGGCCGGCAGAACCAGATGCCCGCGCATCTGGAGCTTCTCGGCGAGACCAAGGTCAAGCTGCTGGCGGGTTATATTCTGTCCCTCTCGGGCGCGCACGGAACGGGCGGTGATGGACAGGGCACCTGAGGAGCCGGAGGAATCACTCGAGCCGCTGGACGGCGAGCGGCCCCGCGTCTGGGGCCGGATGGCGCAGGACGTCGCGGTCACGCTGTGGCCGTCCTTTCTGGCCGCCGCAGTCGCGACGATGTTCTTCTTCGCCTTCTTCGATCCCGGCATGTTCGGTCAGGGCGCCACGCCTCCCGACTGGCTCGGCAACCGCATGGCGGGCTATGCGGTCGGGTTTTTCTTCTTCTGGGCGATCGCGACGCTGTCCAGCGCGCTGACGCTCTACCTGGTTCGCACCGCGACCCGGCCACCGACGACGGACTGACAGCATCGTGAAAACAGCCAGCGGTGTGGGGTCACTGTACCAGGCACACCAGAAGGTCTATCCGCGCGAAACGGGTGGCCGCTTCCAGCGGCTGCGCGTGCTGGCCGTGTTCGTGCTGCTCGGGCTCTTCTACCTGCTGCCCTGGATCAACATCGGCGGCCGGCAGTCCGTGCTGTTCGACCTGCCGGCGCGCCGCTTCTACGTCTTCGGCCTGGTGCTGTGGCCGCAGGACTTCATCTTCCTGACCTGGCTGCTGGTCATGGCGGGCCTGTCGCTGTTCTTCTTCACCGCCCTCGCCGGCCGGCTGTGGTGCGGCTTCGCCTGTCCGCAGACCGTGTGGACCGAGGTGTTCCTGAAGATGGAACAGTGGATCGAGGGCGACCGCAACAAGCGCATCAAGCTCGACCGTGGCCCGTGGACGCGCGAGAAGATCGTCCGCAAGACCGTGAAGCACGCGGTCTGGCTGCTGTTCGCGCTGTGGACGGGCTTCACCTTCGTCGGGTTCTTCACCCCGATCCGCGTGCTGGCCGACGCGGTCCTGGCGCTCGCGACCGGCCCGTGGGAGACATTCTGGATTCTGTTCTACAGCCTGGCGACCTGGGGCAACGCGGGGTTCCTGCGCGAACAGGTCTGCATGTACATGTGCCCCTATGCGCGCTTCCAGAGCGCGATGTTCGACCGCGACACGCTGATCATCGCCTACGACGGCGGACGCGGCGAGCCGCGTGGCGCGCGACCGCGCGCTGCGGACCCGAAGGCGCTGCATCTCGGCGACTGCATCGACTGCAAGGCCTGCGTGCAGGTCTGCCCGACGGGCATCGACATCCGCAAGGGACTGCAGTACGAGTGCATCGCCTGCGCGGCGTGCGTCGACGCCTGTGACGCCGTCATGGACAAGATGAACTACCCGCGCGGCCTGATCCGCTATTCGTCGCAGAACGCGATGGACGGCGCGCCCGCGCGCGTGCTCAGGCCGCGCACGCTGGTCTACGGCACGCTGCTCGGTCTGCTGTTCACGGGCTTCATCGCGGCGCTGTACCTGCGCAATCCCCTGGGGCTCGACGTGATCCGCGACCGCAACGCGCTGTACCGCATCCAGGCCGATGGCGCCGTCGAGAACGTCTACACGCTGCGCATCCTGAACAAGGACAAGCGGCCGCACGAGTTCCGCATCCGCCCGCTCGGTCTCGACGGTGCGCGCATGGAAATCGCCGACCCGGAGCCGCGGGCGAACGCGGGTACGGTTTTCTCCACGGTGGTGCGCCTGCAGGTGCCGGCCGACTCGTTCCGCGGTGGCCGCGACATCGAATTCGTCGTCGAATCGCTGGATGAGCCGGCCCTGACGGCGCGCTCCAGATCGAGGTTCATCGCACCATGAACGCCAACAGGGATTCCCGCTGGTACCGTGTGCCGGTGATGTGGCTCGTCGTCGCGATTCCGCTCGCCACGGTGATCGCCGGCTTCACGACGCTGTGGCTCGCAGGCCGCGCTCCCGACACGGTCGTCACGGTCGGCGGTCCCCAGGGCCCCGTGCCCGGCGCCGAGCCGGGCCGGACCGCGCCCGACTGATGCCTCACCCCCGGGCGATGCCCGGGGTGCAGGGACCGGAGCCACGCGAGCATGAGTGAATCTGCCACCGGCTGTTTCCACTGCGGCGAGCCGATTCCACCCGGCACCCGGTTCCGGGCGACGATCGACGGCCTCACGCGCGACTGCTGCTGCCCGGGCTGTGTCGCCGCGGTCGAGCTCGTCTCCGAGGCGGGTCTCGGCGATTACTACCGTCTGCGCAGCGCACCCGCCCCCACGCCGGCAGCGACCGTCGCACGCGCCTACGCGCATTTCGACTCTGCGGCGGCCATGGAACGGCACACGATCGATGCCGGCGATGGCCGCCGCGCGCTCAACCTGCTGATCGAGGGCCTGCGCTGCGCCGCCTGCGTCTGGCTCATCGAGCGGCGCATCGGCCGGCTTGCGGGCGTCGTGGAACTCGACGTCAACCCGGCGACCGCCCGGGCACGCGTGGTGTTCGATCCCCGGGTCGTGGCACTTTCCTCGCTGCTCGAGTCGCTCGCGGCACTGGGCTACCGCCCGCTGGTCCTCGGCAGCGCCGATTCCCTCGCCGCCGCCGCGCGCGAGCGTCGCGACGCCTTGAAGCGCCTGGCCGTGGCGGGATTCGGCATGATGCAGGTGATGATGTTCGCGGTCGCGCTGTATTTCGGCGCCGAGACGGGCATCGACGCCGTGATGGCCGACTTCCTGCGCGGAGTCAGCCTCATCGTCGCCGCGCCGGTGCTGTTCTACTCGGGCTGGCCCATCCTCGCGGGCGCGGTGCGGGATCTCAGGGCACGAAGCGTCGGCATGGACGTGCCGATCGCCCTCGGGCTCGTGCTCGCCTATGCCGCAAGCCTCTGGAACACTGTCGCGGACCACGGCCAGGTCTACTTCGATTCGGTCACGATGTTCGTGTTCTTCCTTCTGGTCGGCCGTTTCGTGGAGATGAGCTCACGACACCAGGCCACCAGCGTCGGCGAAGCGCTGGCGCGCGCCCGGCCCTCCGCGGCGCTGCGGCTCGCGGCCGGCGGGCCGCCGCAGCGCATCGACATCGCCGAGGTCGTCGTCGACGACGAGCTGCTGGTCGCCCACGGCGAGGCATTCCCCTGTGATGGCGTGCTGCTCGAGGGCACCAGCTCCGTCGATGAATCGCTGCTGACCGGCGAGGCCCGGCCGGTTCCCAAGCAGGCGGGCGCCAGACTGATCGGCGGCTCGATCAACCGCGGGCCGGCCGTACGCATGCGCGTCACGGCGGTTGGCGAGGCAACGACGCTGTCGGCGACGGCGCGGCTGCTGGAACGGGCGCTCGCGGAGCGGCCGCGCTTCGCGCGCGTGGCTGACCAGTGGGCCCGGCGCTTCACGCTGTGGGTGATCCTCGGCGCCACGGCCGTCGCGGCTTTCTGGGTTGGGGTCGAGCCCGCACGCGCCTTCGAGGCCACGCTCGCGGTGCTCGTGATCACCTGCCCCTGCGCGCTGTCGCTCGCGACGCCGACCGCGTTCGCGGCCGCGACCAGCCGGCTCGCGCGCCAGGGGCTGCTGGTGACCCGGGCCGATGCCATCGAGAGCCTGGCCACGGTCGACTACGCCGTGTTCGACAAGACGGGCACGTTGACCCGCGGCGAGCCCGCGCTCGTGCGCGTCACCGCGATGGCGGATGTCGCAACGGACCGCTGCATAGCGCTGGCGGCAGCCCTCGAGCACGGCAGCAACCACCCGCTGGCCCGTGCCTTCCCGGCGCCGGGACCCGGGGCGCCGCGGGTCGAGGAGCCCGAGGTCTGCGCGGGCCGGGGCGTCGCCGGCACCATCGACGGCGTACGCCATCGCATCGGCCAGCGCGCGTGGGTCGCGGAACTGGTGGGCGCGGCACCGCACGCCCCGAGCGAGGATGCCGTGTTTCTGGGCCGGGCCGGCGCGTGGCTCGCACGCCTCGACTTCGACGATGCCCTGCGGCCCGAGGCCCGCGATGCTGTCGCGGCGCTTCGGGGCCTCGGCATCGAGGCCGAGATCGCGAGCGGCGATGCCCCCGACCGGGTAGCGGCGGTTGCGCGGGCCACCGGCATCGCGACCCACGGCGCACGGCTCGGGCCGGCTGACAAGCTTGCGCGCGTGCGCGCGCACCGCGCGTCCGGCCGCCGGGTCCTGATGGTCGGCGACGGTGTCAATGATGCGCCCGTGCTCGGCGGTGCCACGGTTTCGGTGGCCATGTCGCAGGGTGCGGCGCTGGCCCACTCCAGCGCGGATTTTGTGCTGGTATCTTCGTCGCTGGCGACGCTGGCGACGGGGATACGCGCTGCGCGCTCGACGCTCACGGTTGTGCGCCAGAACCTGCTGTGGGCCGCCGCCTACAACCTGCTGGCGATTCCCGTCGCAGCCGCAGGTCTGATACCCCCCTGGCTCGCCGCCGTGGGCATGTCGGTGAGTTCGCTGGCGGTCGTGTTGAACAGCACGCGCCTGCGCCGCGCGGGACCCGCGCCCGGCGCGGCGGGTACGCCGCGCCTGCCCGCCGCGCCCATGAAGGAATCCGCGGCGTGAGCATCCTGTTCGTACTGATTCCCCTGGGTCTGGTCCTCGTCGGCTTCGCGGCGTGGGCTTTCTTCTGGGCCGTCAACCACGGCCAGTTCGACGACCTCGACACACCGGCCATCGCCATCCTCGCCGACGACGAATGCGGCGGCCGGGGCACGCGCGACCACAGCAGCGCAACCCCCAGCGAGCCCACCGCACCGGGGGCCCTGGTCACCGGCGCGATGACCTCGCCCACGGGCGGGACTCCGCCTCCAGAGGAGCGGTGGACCCGCGGTCCCCGTTGACATGCCCGCTGTCCCCATTTCCGCGCTGGACTGGACGCTCGCTGGAGCGGCGCTGACCCTCGGTCTGGGCGGCAGTGCGCACTGCCTCACCATGTGCGGCGGCATCGCCGCGGCCGCCGCCCCGGCTGCGGCATCCCTGGGAAGCCGGTTCCGGGGCTCCCTGCTGCTGAATGGCGGCCGGCTGATCACTTACGTGTTGATGGGCTCGGTGACCGGTGCCGTGGTCGCCGCGACCGGCACCTTCGACCGCCCCGGTGGCGTGTGGTGGCCGGCGCGGATCGCCATCGCACTGTTGATACTGGCGGTAGCGCTGCGCCTGCTCGTCGCGCGGGACGTGCTGGGGCTGGAACGTCTGGGGCAGCGGGTCTGGCACCGGATCCGGCCGCTGACCCGACAGGCGGCACGCCTGCCCGCCAGCCTGCGCCCGCTGGGGCTCGGTGCGGTCTGGGGGTTCCTGCCCTGCGGCCTCGTCTACTCGGCGCTGGCCCTGGCCGCAGCCAGCGGTTCAGCACCCGGTGGCGCGCTGGTCATGGGCGTATTCGGGCTCACGACACTGCCCGCGATGGAGGCCATGGCCCTCGGGGGATCGACGCTGATCGGCTGGCTCAGGCGCCGTGCGGCACAGCGCGTCGCCGGAGCCGTGCTGATGGCCGCGGGCCTGGCCACAGCGGCTCCCGCGGTGCTGCCGGCGGAATTTCTCGAACAGCATCAGGCGCTGCAGGCACTCGACTGCCTCGGCGGACCAGAACCGTAAGAGTCTCAAGGGGTTTGCCCGCCGAATGCGCGCATGGCAACATTGAACAGTTAGGGCGTAAAGGTTGCAGTCCTGTGTCCGCCACTTGGGGACGAATCAGCGCGTTCTGGCTGCAGGTGCGACAGGATGTCGCGCACCTGAACGCCGCGACCGTCGAGGCGGACCAGACAGGCTCGTTGCCATCGCAAGCACCAGAGCGATGCGAGCCCGGTAAACGATTGATCAGTAAAGTGCAATAGGAATCGCCCTGAGGTCGACGATGTTTCAAGACGGTCCATCGCGGCCGGCAGCGGATCCTGCGGGCGGGTTGCTGCCGGGGGTCGCCGTGCACGTGCGTTGCCTTGCTGCCTCGCGGAAAATCGGTACTGGTCTGTGGGTTGACGCAAGATGAAGCCGACTGGAATCAATCAATCGCTGCCGCTCCGGAACGGCGACTTCAGCACCCTCGTGGAGGCACTGGAGTACGCCGCCGGCGGAGTGACCGGCTGCAACTTCTACGATGGCCGTGGCGAGCTGTACGCCGTGCTCAGCTATCGGGACCTGCGTGACCAGGCCCGCACGCTCGCCCGTCGACTGAAAGGCCTCGGCTGCCCGCGGGGTGCCCGTCTGGCGATCGTGGGTGAGACCGACCCCCTGTTCCACCGTTTCTTTTTCGCCTGCCAGTACGCGGGCCTCGTGCCGGTGGCCCTGCCGTCCGGCGTACAGATCGGCGGCCGGCATTCCTACGTCGAGCAGATCCGGAACATGTTGCGGTCCTGCGGCGCGCAGATCGCCGTGGCGCCGGAATCGCACGCCGGCTTCCTGCGCGAAGCCACCACAGGACTGGGACTGGTCAAGGTCGGCGTCGCCGCGGACTTCGACACATTGCCCGCGATCGACGACGAACTCGTGCCGATGGCGGGCGACGAGCTCGCCTACGTGCAATACACCTCCGGCAGCACGCGCTTCCCGCGCGGCGTGCCGATCGCCCAGCGCGGAGCCATGGCGAACCTGGCCGAGATCGCGGTCAGCGGCCTGAAGATGAGTCAGAACGACCGGCTCGTGTGCTGGCTGCCCTTCTATCACGACATGGGCCTGGTCGGATTCGTGCTGTCGCCGCTCGCGAGCCAGCTGTCCGTCGACTACCTGAGTCCGCGCAATTTCGCGATGCGACCGCGTCTGTGGCTCAAGATCATGTCCGAGAACCGCGGCACGATGTCTTCGAGCCCGCCCTTCGGCTATGCATTGTGCGCCAAGCGGCTGCGCTGGTCGGACTGCGAGCGCTATGACCTGAGCTCCTGGCGCGTGGCCTGCGTGGGCGCGGAGCGGATCCATCCCGAGCCACTCGAGGAATTCGCGCGCCTGCTGCGGCCGAACGGCTTCGATCCCCGTGCTTTCGTCGCCTGTTACGGCATGGCGGAGTGCACGCTCGCGATCTCGTTCGCGCCGCTGCGGGCCGGCGTCGAGATCGACGTCGTGGACCAGGAGGCCATGGCGGCCTCCGGCATCGCGGAGCCGCTGCCGGCGGAGCGTCGCGGCACACCCGGCAGCCTGACGTT
>CAYWMY010000151.1:0-7139 GCA_964459405.1 uncultured Steroidobacteraceae bacterium
CGAACTGCCGCGCGCGGGCGATCACCCGGCCATCCGGTGCGATGATCGCCGTGATACCGTTCGAGGTCGCGCGGACGAGGTAGCGTCCGGCCTCGCGGGCGCGGAAGCGCGCCATCTGCAGCTGCTGGTGCGGCGCGGTCGAATCACCGAACCAGGCGTTGTTGGTGACGTTTACGAGCAGTTCCGCGTCGGGCAGCACGGCGAGCTGCTCGACACCGTAGGCGTCCTCGTAGCAGATCGTCGGCGCGACGTGGATGCCGGCCACCGCGAGCGGCGGCTGGCGCTCGGCACCCGGCGACATGTCGACATAGGGCAGGCTCATGAGCCGCATCCAGCCCCGCACGAATTTCGGTACCGGAAAGAATTCGCCGAATGGCACCAGACGGCGCTTGTAGTACCAGGACGCCTGATCCGACAGCGCCACCATGCCGTTGTAGAAGCGGTCAGTCGTGAAATCGAGGCGCAGCAGGCCCAGGATCACGTCCGAACCCGCATGGCGCGCCTCGCGCCACAGGCTGTCCAGGTATTCCCCGGCCTCGTGCGCGAGCACCGGCAGCGCGGCCTCGGGCCAGACGATGAGCCGGGCCCCCAGCGCACCGCGCGTCATGTCGCGGTACACGTCGAGCGTGGCGGCGCGATTGTCGTCCTGCCACTTGAGGTCCTGGGGAATGGCAGCCTGCACCAGCGCGACCTCGAATGCGGGCCCCGCCGGCTGCGTGTAGCCGCGGCCCGCGAGCAGCGCCCCGGCGGCCGACGACAGCACGATCACCGCGATCGCGACCAGCCTTGCGCGCCCCCGCAGGGCCAGCGCGGTCACCAGGCCCGCCGCGATGAGCAGCGTCGCGAGCGTCACACCGTGCACGCCGGCCACCGGCGCGAGTGCGGCGAGCGGCGTGTCGCTCTGCGAATAGCCGAGCTGCAGCCAAGGAAATCCGCTGAACAGCCAGCCGCGCGTCCAGTCGACCAGCAGCCAGGCGCAGGGCACGCCCACGAGGGCGCCCGTCAGTGTCGCGGGCCGGAGCCAGCGTGCGACGGCGAAGCCCAGCAGGCCGTAGTACGAGGCCATCAGCGCCACGAGCCCCATCATCAGGAACAGCGCGAGCCACACCGGCGCGAGACCGAAGACGTGGATCGCGGTGTACAGCCAGTAGGTACCCGGCACGAACAGGCCCGCGGCCCACCAGAATCCCAGCTGGAAGGCTTCGCGCGGCGTGGCGTCCCGCCACAGCCACATGAGCAGTGCCGGCCCCAGAAAGGCGCACGGCCACCAGGACAGCGGTGCGAATGCGAGCACGGTGGCAACGCCGCCGGCCACGGCGGCCAGGCGCCGGGCGAGGCGCCCGCGCGCGACGCTGGACGAAACAGCCCGCATCAGCGCCGCGGGCCTTCGCCGCCACCGCGGCCCGACAGCGCCGGCCCGGGCGGCATGACCACTCGCAGTGTGTCGATGCGCCGCCGGTCGGCGCGCAGCACGCGGAACTCGACCTCGTCGAGCGTCACGGACTCCCCGCGACGCGGCAACTGGCCGAAGGCGTGCATGACCAGGCCACCGATGGTGTCGAACTCGTCGTCTGGAAAGCGGGTGCCGAAGTAAGCGTTGAACTCGTCGATGCGCGTGAGTGCGCGCACCGTGTACTGGCGGTCGCCCTCGCGCCGGATGGTCTGGTCGTCCTCGACGTCGTACTCGTCGGCAATGTCGCCGACGATCTCCTCCATGACGTCCTCGATGGTCACGAGACCCGCGACGCCGCCATATTCATCCACCACGATGGCCATGTGGTTGCGGCTGGCGCGGAATTCCTTGAGCAGCACGTCGAGCCGCTTGCTCTCAGGCACGAACACCGCGGGGCGCAGCACCTCGCGGATGTCGAATTCCACGGCGCCGGCCTCGGTGAAGTAACGCAGCAGGTCCTTGGCGAGCAGGATGCCGACGACCTGGTCGCGGTCCTCGCCGATCACGGGGAAACGCGAATGGCCCGACTCCACCACGTGCGGCAGGATCTGCGCCGGCAGCGCGTCGCGCTCGACGACGCTCATCTGCGAGCGCGGCACCATGATGTCGCGCACCTGCAGGTCACCAACGGCGAGCACGCCCTCGATCATGGCCAGCGCGTCCGCGTCGATGAGCCCGCGGCGCCCCGCCTCGCGCAGGCTGTCGAGCAGGGCCTCGCGGTCGCGCGGCTCGCCGCTGACCAGGCGCTTGAACCAGCCGCTGCGGCCCGTATCCTCGTTCACGGCAGATCCCGGTAAGGATCAGGCATCCCGAGCGTTGCGAGCACTCGCATCTCGCGCCTCTCCATGCGCTGCGCGTCGGTGCTCCGGACGTGATCGTACCCGCGCAGGTGCAGGCAGCCGTGCACGACCATGTGCGCCCAGTGGCAGCGGAGCGCCTTGCGCTGCGCGCGCGCCTCACGGGCCACCACCGGCGCGCAGATGACGACGTCGCCCAGCTGGCGCCGGCCGTCCGGCGTGCGCCCGCCGTCCGGGAAGGACAGCACGTTGGTCGCATGGTCCTGGCCGCGGTACTGCCGGTTCAGGCGCCGGCTCTCGGCGCTGCCGACCACCGCGATGCAGAGCCCGGCCTCGGCCGGCGCGCCCGCCGCGCGCGCCCAGCGGCGCAGCGTCGTGGCTGCCGGTGCCCAGGGGCGGCGGGTGTGATAGCGCACGGCGATGGCAGGTTCCGGTGCGAGCGCCTTCACGAGGACTCACCTGAATGCCGCTCGTAGGCCTGCACGATGCGCTGCACCAGCGGATGGCGCACCACGTCGCGCGCCGTGAACTGCGTGAAGGCGATGCCGGACACGCCATCCAGCACCTCCATCGCATGACGCAGGCCCGACAGCCGGTGACTCGGCAGGTCCGTCTGCGTGACGTCCCCCGTGACAACGGCCTTCGAACCGAAGCCGATACGCGTCAGGAACATCTTCATCTGTTCGATGGTGGTGTTCTGCGCCTCGTCGAGGATCACGAAGGACTCGTTCAACGTGCGGCCGCGCATGAAGGCGAGCGGCGCGACCTCGATGACATTGCGCTCGATGAAACGCGCGACGCGGTCGAAACCGAGCATCTCGTACAGCGCGTCATACATGGGGCGCAGGTACGGATCCACCTTCTGCGCCAGGTCGCCCGGCAGGAAGCCGAGCCGTTCGCCCGCCTCGACCGCGGGCCGCACGAGCACGATGCGGCGCACGCGGTCCCGGTTCAGCGCCTCGACGGCGCAGGCCACCGCGAGATAGGTCTTGCCGGTGCCAGCCGGACCGATACCGAACACGAGGTCGTGGTGGCGGATGTTGCTGACATACGCGGCCTGATTGGCGCCGCGACCACGCACCCAGCCGCGCGCCGTCTCGATGGCGTCGTCGTCGCGCACGGCGGCAGGCTCCATGCCGGCCTCCTGCAGCGCCAGGTGCACGGACTCGGCATCGATGACCTCGCGGCCCGCGCGCGTGTACAGCTGGCGCAGCACATTCGCGGCCGCGGCCGCGTGCGCACCGGAGATCGAGAAGTTCGCGCCACGCCGGTGGATCTGCACGCCGAGCCGCTGCTCGATCTCGCGCAGGTTCGAGTCGAGCGGCCCGCAGAGATCGGCGAGCAGCGCGTTGTCGGCCTCGGGGAATCCGACCTCGCCGGCCGGCGTGTCGTGCAGCGGATTCGCGCCTGACTCAGCCACCGCTGGCCACTCTGGTCGCGGGCGCCACCAGGGGCTGGAGACGCCCGCGCAACGAATTCGGCATGGCCTCGGTGATCAGCACCTCGACGAAGCGGCCGTGCAGCTCCGCCGGGCCGTCGAAGTTGACCCAGCGCATGTTCTCCGTGCGACCCGCGAGTTGCCGCGGGTCCTTCTTCGACGGCCGCTCGACCAGCACCGTCTGTGTCGTTCCGACCATGCGCCCGCTGATCGCACGCGCCTGCGCGTCGATCTGCCGCTGCAGCACGTCGAGCCGCTGCAGCTTGAGCTCCTGCGGCACGTCATCGGGCAGGGAGGCGGCCGGCGTCCCGGGCCGCCGGCTGTAGACAAAGCTGAAGCACTGATCGAAGCCGACCTCGGCGACGAAGCGCAGTGTCTGTTCGAAATCGCGCTCAGTCTCGCCGGGGAAGCCGACGATGAAGTCCGACGACACGCTGATACCGGGCCGCACCTCGCGCAGGCGGCGGATGCGCTGCTTGTATTCGAGCGTCGTGTAACCGCGTTTCATGGCCGCGAGAATGCGGTCCGAACCACTCTGCACCGGCAGGTGCAGATAGCCCGCGAGCTCCGGCACCTCGGCGTAGGCACGCACGAGGCTCTCGCCGAACTCGAGCGGATGCGAGGTCGTGAAACGGATCCTGCCGATGCCGTCGATGCGCGCCACGCGCCGGATGAGACCGCCCAGGTCGCAGGGGGTGCCGTCACGCATCGGCCCGCGATACGCATTGACGTTCTGTCCCAGCAGGGTCACCTCGCGGACACCCTGCGCCGCCAGCGATTCCACCTCGGCCACGACGGCGTCGAAGGGCCGGCTGACCTCGTCGCCCCGCGTGTACGGCACGACGCAGAAGCTGCAGTACTTGCTGCAGCCCTCCATGACGGAGACGAAGGCCGCGGGCCCCTCCGCGCGCGGTTCGGGCAGCGAGTCGAATTTCTCGATCTCCGGGAACGAGACATCGACCTGCGGCCGGCCCGTCGCACGCAGCGCCGTCAGCATCTCGGGCAGGCGGTGCAGGGTCTGCGGGCCGAAGACGAGGTCCACGAACGGCGCACGCTCGAGGATGCCCTCGCCCTCCTGGCTGGCCACGCAGCCACCGACGGCGATTACGAGCCCGGGCCGCCGGTTCTTCAGCAGCCGCCACTGTCCCAGATGCGAGAACACCTTCTCCTGGGCTTTCTCACGCACCGAACAGGTGTTCAGGACGACCATGTCGGCCGCCTCGGGATCCGGCGTGAGCTCCATGCCCTCGGACGCCGCCAGCACGTCGGCGATGCGCGCCGAGTCGTACTCGTTCATCTGGCAGCCGAAGGTACTGAGGAAGAGATGCCCGCCCATGCCTGAGCCGCTGAAAAAAGGGGCTGTAGCCTACCTTTTTTGCGGGCCGCAATGAAGGCCGGGCCGTGGCCCGGCGCAGGCGGCCGCCATCGGATCAGTCACCGATTCTGCTTGATATTCAGGATGTTCCAACTCGCCGCTCGGCCGCGATCTCATCCAGCTCGGCGGCCAGCATCGCGCGCGTGAAGCGGCCGGTGGCGGTCGTATCGACCTGCTTCGGCAGGTTGCTCGAGACGAGCTGGCGCCGCTTCGCGTGAATCGAGTACTCGATTTCGTGCAGCGGCCCCGGACGCGAGTAATAGAAGCCCTGCCCCGCGACGCAGCCGAGGTCGAGCAGCTCACGCTGCTGCGCCTCCGTCTCGATGCCCTCCGCGACGACCTCGAGCTCCAGCGCATCGCCGAGCGTGATGATCGCACGCGCGAGCTCCGCGCCATCGCGCTGCTCGCCGAGTCGCTGCACGAAGGATCGGTCGATCTTGAGGATGTCGATCGGAAAGCGGTGCAGGTAGGACAGCGACGAGTAGCCCGTACCGAAATCGTCGATGGCGATGCGCACGCCGAGCGCCTTCAGGCGCTGCAGCTTCAACAGCGTGACCTCGGTGTTCTGCATCACCACGCTCTCGGTCATCTCGATCACGAGGCTGCCGGGATTCAGACCGCTCTGCTCCAGTGCTTGAGTGACCTCGGCCACGAGGTCCGAGGACTGCAGCTGACGCGCCGAGACGTTGACGGCTACGCGCAGCTCATGGCCACGCGCCACGCGCCGCTGCCACTCACGCACCTCCCGGCAGGCCTGCCGCAGCACCCAGCGCCCGAGACCCAGCACCTGGCCCGTGTCCTCGGCGACTCCGATGAACTCCTGCGGGCTCACGAGCCCGCGCTCGGGGTGCTTCCAGCGCACCAGCGCCTCGACGCCGATCAGGTAGCCGGACTTGAGGTCGACAACAGGCTGGTAGTGCAGCCGGAACTCGTCGCGCGCGATGGCGCGCGACAGGTCGGCCTCGACGCGCAGCCGCTCGCGCACGGCCTTGTGCATCTGCGGCTGGAAGACCGCGAAGCGGCCCTTGCCCTGCCCCTTGGCGTGGTACATGGCGACGTCCGCGTTGCGCAGCAGTTCCTCGACACCTTCACCTTCGACCGCGAAGGTCACGCCCACGCTGGCCGCGACGCGCAGATCAGAGCCACCGAAGGTGAAAGGCTGCTGCAGCGCCTCGACGATGCGCCCCGCGATCTCGAGCACGAGCGTCTCGGCCACCGCATCCTCGAGCAGCACCGCGAACTCGTCACCACCCAGGCGGGCGACGGTGTCGCAGGAACGCGTGCACTTGACCAGCCGCTGCGCGCTGGTGCGCAGCACGCGGTCGCCCACGCCATGTCCGAGGCTGTCGTTGATCTTCTTGAAGTTGTCGAGGTCCACGAAAATCACCGCGATCGGTCGCCGGTGCCGTTTGGCGGCGTCCAGCGCATGCTCGACGCGGTTGCGGAACAGCGCACGGTTCGCGAGCAGGGTCAGCGGATCGTGGAAAGCGAGCCGCTTCAGCTGCTCCTCGAGCGTCTTGCGATCGGTGACGTCGCGGATGTTCAGCACCCAGCCGCCAACCGTCGGGGTGTCGACGAGGTTGGTCACGACCATCTCGATGACGCAGACGCGCTCATCGCCGCGCCGTACGCGCAGCTCGAGCGTCTGTGTGCTGCCCGGTGCAGCCAGTGCTGCGGGAAGTTCCCGGATGCGCGCACCGTCATCCGGTACCACGAGATCGACCAGCGCCCGGCCCATCAGCGTCTCGACCGGATGACCGAACACGCGCACTCCGGAGGGCGTCAGGAAGCGCAGCCGCCAGTCCGCATCGACGATGGCGATGACGTCCGCCGAGTTGCGCAGCAGGGCCGCGAACTTCGATTCGGCGCTCCGTGTCGCGAGCCCGGCCCGCATCTGGGCGAACTCGCGGGCCGACAGCGCCTGGCGCGCGATCACGAGACCGGCCACCGCTGCCACGACGAGGGTCATGACGCCACGTGACAGGGCCAGCGTGTCGAGCTGCTGGTACACCAGCATCGACAGCGACAGGAACAGGGCCAGCAGCACTTTCTCCAGGCCGCGCAGCTGCACGACCC
>CAYWMY010000152.1:0-6491 GCA_964459405.1 uncultured Steroidobacteraceae bacterium
GGACGGCTCCGGCGGCGCCGGACCGACCGGCGCGGTCGTAGGTGATCGCCAGCGCGTAACGTGCCTGCGTGCGGTACTCGGCCAGGCGAACCTTCTGCGCCTCGAGCCCCGTCACGGCGAGTTGCGTCAGGTGCGCGGCCTGGCGCTGCCGTGCGACATCGACGTCTGCGAGCATGCGCCCGATCCTGGGCTCGATCGCGGCGATGCGCACGAGCAGCTCGCGATTCTGCTCCGGGCCGGAACGGCTCGCTGCCTCGACCGCGGTGGCCCGGATGCGCAGCTCCGCTACCGCCGAGGACAGGGCCTTGAGGCTCCGGCCTGCTTCGAACCGCCGCAACCTGAAGTCGCCATTCATCTTCCAGAGCAGCACCCCGCGCGCGAGACGCAGTCTGTCGCGCGCCTCGTCCAGCTCCGGATCGTCCGGCCGTGAATCCAGCTCGTCCCTCACCGCCTCGACGCGACTCCACGCTTCGAGCTCGGAGGTGCTCGCCAGCGCGACCACGTCGCGATCGCGGTCGGCCGCCTCGAGCCGTGACTGCAGCGTGTCGCGCTGCTGCTCGATCGGGACCAGGTCGAGCCGCCGCAGCGCCCGCAGAGCCGCCGGCAATCGTTCCTCAAAGGCGATCCCGCGCGTCTCCACCATGTCCCGGAACGCGGCGATCGATTCCTGCCAGGACCTGAGATTACGCAGCAGGAAGTCCAGGCTGCGACAGTTCCGGAGGCCTTCCTGGAATTCGTTGTCCGCCATCAGCAGATACAGGTAGCGGGATTCCGGCGTCTCCGGCAGTCGTGCCGGACGCACGAACCATTCCTGCGTGCCGGTGTCATCCGCCTGCACGAGTGCCTCGATCATGCTGCCGCGCCGGATCGATGCGATCGATTCGTCGAGCCTGCGGGACTCGGTATCGAACACGCTGATCGCGGTCTCGTAGTGATCCGCGGCCTGCTTCTCGGCACCCAGCTGTGCAAGCGCATAGGGAACCGCCAGCTGCGCCTCCTGCACGGCGGGATCCAGCACGTCGCGCCCCTGCAGCTCCATCCACGGCCCGAGCGCCTGTTCGTAGCGCCCCTGCGCGGCAGCCGCCCAGCCGGCGGCAAGCAGCGCCTTGCTCGACTGCGGGCCGTTCAGCCTCACGCGCGCCAGCACCGGGGCGGCCTCGGCGGGCCGATCGGCCTTCAGCAGCGCAAAGCCCGCCGCGACGTTGGCCTTGTCACGCAGGCTCTTCAGTTCCTCGGTTGCGCCATCGTGCATGCCGACCTGCTCGAGCAGCGCGAGCCCCTCGCGGTCACGACCCGAGCGCACGAGCGCGACGCCCAGGTTGAACCGCGCGTAGGCCATCCAGTCCGGTGCGCCGTTCCAGTCCGCCAGTTCCTCCGCGGCACGGTCGAAGCGGTCGAGCCGCATGAGATTCTGTGCCAGCAGCAGCCGCCGCTCGGCCTCGACCTCGGCCGGCAGCGGCCCCGAGATCCGGCGCAGCAACCGCTCCGAGTCCTGCCATCGACCATGTTCATAAAGAGCTTTGCCGAGGAGGAACAACGCCTGGTCGCGCACGGGCCGGGGTGTCGCGGGCGTTTCCAGCATCGGCTCCAGCAACCCGACCGCCTGCTGATACTGGCCGAACGCGAGATACATCCCGCCGAGCACGAGTTCCGCGTCATTGCGATGCGCCTCGAGGAGCCCCTGGTCGCGGAAGGCCGTCGAACGGACGATGCCGTTGAAGTAGTCGCTCTGGAAGAAGTGGAAGAGCACGTCGCCGTAGTGCAGGCTGCGCAGCTCGACGGCCGGCAGCGAGGGACTCGCCTCCTGCTCGTTCGCCCGTGCCAGAGCCGGGGCCGCGGCGTCGACCGGGCGACAGAGCACGGCCAGACACATCGGGACCAGAAGGATTCGCGTACTGATCGTCAAGCCGGCTCCGCGTTCAATCCCACTGCTTGACGATGAACTCGGGCTGGAGCTTCAGCTGGAGATCGCTGATCTTGAGCTCGAGATACTTCGCGCCCACTCCCTTCTCGACCTCGAGCGTCGCACCGGTGCGATAGTCGCGATCGTGCGGCCCCTTGCCGTTGAAGAACGCGGAGACCACGTGTTTCCCGACCTTCAGGTTGCCCAGCCAGACACGGTGCACACCCCCGCGCTGCAGCGCGTCGACCTCACGCGCCGTATACAGGTAATTGGCGACCTCCTTGTCGTCGACCAGGATCTTCACGGCATCGAGCGCGAAGAACGTGCCGACGTCGTAGGAGACGTAGATCGCAACCTGGGTGCTGGCTGGAAACAGCAGCTCCTCCTCCAGCAGGAACAGCTCTCGGTTCAGCTCCAGCACCTCCTTCCTGAGCGCCTGCGTCTCCGCGTCGAGGCTCTGGAAGTCCGTCGCCGCATCAGCTACCCGCGCAGGCTCGCCCGGTCGTTCGGAGGGAGCTGCAATTCCCGCCGGCGGCTGCCCGGGCGCGGCAGGTGTCTGAGCCGGCACCACGGTCGGCGTCCCTCCTCCGGCCGGGGCCTTGGACTGCGGCACCGCCAGGGACGGCATCATGAGACCGGCGGACAGCACTGCGCACAGCAGCGCGTGGCACACCGGTGCGCCGCGACGGCTCCGGGCCCGGATAGCGATGTCCCGTACGCCGGATCCGAGCGTCACCACGATTCTGCCCAGTATCGCCATCACTACTGCTCCCGGTCACTCATCGAGAAGGCGCCGCAGACTGTCACCGAGCGCGCCCGTATCGCCGGCGCGGCCGGCGGACACGAACCGGACCCGCCCGCTCCGATCGAGCAGGATGACGGTTGGCAGCGCGTCGATGGAAAACGCGCGACTCACGTTCTTGTTCGCATCGCGCAGCATGGGGAAAGTCGTGTCCATCGCCTGTGCCAGCGACGTCGCGGCCTCCGCCCGCTCATCCAGATTGACCCCGAGCGCCATCAGCCCCGCCGTCCTGAAGGTGCGCCACAGCTGCTCGACCTCGGCGAGACCCGCGCGACAGTCGCCGCACCAGGTGCCCCAGAATACGAGCATGACCACGTCGCCGCGATACTCCGACAGCCGGTAGTTGGCGCCATCCAGTGCGCGCAGTGCGAAATCCGGCGCAGGTCCGCGCAGCGGCGGGGCGGCCTGTGCGTGCGCAGCCGACGCAGCCGCCAGCAGCAGCGACGCGAGCAGCCGCGCGCCTCCAAGCAAGGCGCGCGACATCATTGCCCGTCCCGGCGTCATGCTTCCCTCACCACGACGCACGCACGACGGCCGCCCCCCGGAGTCGAGCGTCTCACGCGATCGTCCCGTTGACGATCGGGTTCAGCGCGATGAGGCTGTCCTGCAGCGTCGGTGATCCCAGGCCGTGGCCGGGGAACAGACTCGCGAGCTGGCCCTGCTCGCCGTGCAGGGCGAGGTAGTTCAACGCGACGGTCTCGACCAGCAGGTTGACGTTGTTGGCCGCGGGGCTCGATGCAGTCTCGACCGAACCATCGGCGCGGAAACAGCCGATCTGCTGGTGGCGCTCGGGTCCGAGCGAATCGCCGCTATAGGGCTGCGGCCGGCCACGCGGGCTGTAGACGAGGAAGAACGACGCAGCCGTCGACTGATTGTCGCCCGTCCATTCACCCTTGCCGCCGCCGTCGATCGAGTTGTCGACACGGCCATTGCTGGAAACGGACCCGTCGCTGAACACGTAGACCATGAGCGGCACGCCCCGCCGTGCCGCGTACTCGAGACAGGCCCCGACGCAGCGTCCGGCACGCAGGTCCCGAAGTTCCCCGGTGGCACGGTCCCCGGTGTGATAGTCGTATCCTCCCATCGTAATGGTCCCGGCACCCGCATAGCCGTTGACGACGAGCTTCATGACCGCCGCAGTCTTCCGGAACTCGGCATCGGAGTCGAACTCGGCGCGCGAGAAGATTCCGCCTGCGCCGACGATCTCGAGGTCCAGTTCCGGATTGAGGGCCGATGGATCGCCATAGCGGTCGGCCAGGTCCGCCGACTTGACGTAGCCGCAGCGGATCATGTCCTTGATCACGGCATCGCGCGTGACCCCCGTACTCACCTTCGCGAGCTTGCGGTCCGACAGCCGCTGGATCGACTCCATCACCGCCACCGCGTCCGACTGGCTCAGCAGTCCGACGAGCTTGCCCGTGTCCACGAGCCCCGTCACGTCGCTGGTCCGATCGACCTTCGTGGGCCGGACCTGCGGATCGATCATGGCGGCCGGCGCCATGGAGTTGCCTCCAGAATCGGAGCTGCGCGAGCCGATCAGCGTCAGCAGCTCGCCGTCCGCGCCCGCGCGGTGGATCGCGTACATCGGGTTGTGCGGATTGTTGCCGGTGTCGTTCTCCGATCGTGCCGCGATGATCGCGCCGTTGATTGCCGCGGCTGTCGCCGGCGCTACGCGTTCCGTGATTCCGCGCAACATGGCGCTGTCGGTGTGGAATGCGAGCCCGAGCCGCGTATCGATGAAGCTTCGCGTCGCCGTCCCGTTGACGTTGACCACCGAGGGAATCATGTCACCCGGCAGTCCGAGCTTGTCGTAGCCGGCAGTCGAGAGGAAATCGAGCTGCCCGCCCTGCCTGCCGATGAGCACGTTCGAGCCGGCGATATTGGCACCACCGGCCAGATCGAAGCAGATGAACGGCACCTTGCCGGCTCCCTGGACGGCGATGCCGCAGGACTGCTTCAGTGTCTCCAGGTCGGACGACAACGCGGCCCGGGCGGCGCGCGGATCGGCGAACAGACCGAGCACCGTGGGCGCGATCACGGTCGCGGCTCCGCTGATGAATCCCTGCGCGAGGAAATCGCGGCGCGACACCGGCCTGCGGTGATCCGGGTGGCGGAGCGGCGCCGTGGGCGGCAGCGACCGGGGCTTGCGTGCGCGTGACATGACTGGCTCTCCCGGGCGTGCTACTGCAACAGGGTGACCGCGCTGCCCAGCACGGCGGCGCACGATGCCTTGACCACCGTCGCGGTGCGATCCGCAGCGCAACCGGCACCGCACGACGACAGCCGCGTGATGAGCGCATCGATTTCCGTGCGAACCTCGACGGCGGTCGGCTCGGTGCCGATTCCAGGGCCGACCATGCGCTCGACCAGCGGGTCGACGACCAGCGAGCGTTCAGCCGGCGTATCGAAGGCCTGCGCGGCCGGAGTCGAGAAGTTGAACCCCGGAAACACTGTCGCCCGCCGCGAGGCATCCTCGACGAGCGCGTTGCAGTACTCGATCGCGAGCTGCGCCACGCCGACCTGCTGCGCCGAGAGGAATGTCTCGATGTCCTCGTTGACCGGCAGCTGCTGCCTGACGCGCTCATAGGTCGCCGCGACTGCGGGCTGCGTGGCCGGCACACCGGTGACGACCGACATCGTCGCGTTGATCTCGCCGAACAGCTTGAGGCCGATATCCGGCACCGGCGCTCCATCCGGCGGCGGCGGCGGTGCGAGCGGCGCCGGTTCGGTGACAACGTGCGTGCGCGAACCGAGCTGTTCGAAGCTCAGGAAGAACTGGTCCGCAGCGGGCCCCTTGTCGAGCGCGATGACGGTGCCGACCGACGCCAGCGGGAATCCTGCCGCGGGGTCATAGCCGGCGGCGTTGACCACCGTATCCATGTGCACGTACGCCTGCCCGACCTTGACCTCCGCGCCGTTCATGCCGATGCGCATGCCCTTGATGCGGATGCTGTCGGGGCGTGTGCCGGCATCGAGGCTGATGAACGCAGGCTTGTCGAACAGGTAGGAATAGGAGTCGTACTGACTGACCTCGAACATCACGTAGGCCCTGGGCACGTTCACGATCTGCGAGACGTTGAACAGCAGGTAGAACCGCTCGCCGACGCCGGCGCCGAAGTTCTGCCGCACCTGGGTCGGGCTGAGCGCGCGATTGTGGATCGCGACGAGCCTCAGTACGCCCTGCCAGCGACGATCGTTGGAGACCTCGTTGCCCAGCACCAGCGCGAACGTGTCGTTCCAGTCCGCCAGCGACGTGCCGGCCGTTGTGTCCGTGACGGGCACCGGCTCTCCGTTGACGTAGATGCGCCGGCCGTTGCTGGCATCCCAGGTGATGACGACGTGCTGAAGCGTGGCCTGCAGGACCTCCTGTGCGGAGGGAGTCGCGACCGGCGGCTCGCCATTGAGGCCCGTGCCGGTGGTGCGCAGGTAGTGTTCGTAGTCGTACTGCTTCTGGGCCAGCGTCACGTTGCGCGCCGTGGTGCCGCCCGAATAGGACACGATGTGGGCGTCCTCCTGCGTGACGTTGGCGGGAGCGACCCAGGTCTCGATCGAGTATTCGCCGCTCGCCCGGATCAGATCGTGCAGCTTGCGGCTGGCCGCCGTGGATCCCTGCGCCTTGCCGTTGCGCAGATCGATACCCCAGCCGCCCACCCAGGAGACGTCGCCGGACAACGTCAGGTTCAGGGCCGGCTCGACGCCGCTGGTGTCGTAGGCAACGGTGCCGGTGCCGGTCTTGAACTCGTACAGGGCGATGAGACTGCTGTCATAACGGTTGCCGCCGCTGGC
>CAYWMY010000152.1:6501-7124 GCA_964459405.1 uncultured Steroidobacteraceae bacterium
GTACAGCGTCAGCGCCCTGAACAGGACGAGCGCCGGATCGACCTGCGTCGTGGGTATGCGTCCCGCCAGATCGCGGATGGCGTTCTCCATGGTCGTGGCGTTCTGGCCGCAATCGCTCCAGCAGTTGTGGAACTCGTCCCGCAACCGCAGCACGAGCCGCGAGCTGCGCGGATCGTCGAGATTGACCTTCGGGCGGACGGCGGCATAGGCCACGTCCGGATCGGCCGCAGCGAAGAACGGTGACTGCGGGGTCGCCGCCGCTCCTGAATGGCAGCGCGAGCAGTACTGTGTGAGCAGCGGATACACCGTGGCCGCGAAATCGCCTGAACTCGACGGAAACGACCTGCTGGCGCCGACTTCGCGATCCGGCGGCGCCTGCAGCGTGATCTGGCGCGTCGATCCCGTGGCCGTGGCCCCCGCCCAGTTGCGGATCCAGGCCGTCAACTGATCCGCGCATGCCTGCGCACTGGCCTGCCAGCAGTTGTGGCCGCTGCCGACTTTCGTGACCAGCCGTGAGCTGGCCGGATCGCCGAGGTTCACGACCGTGCTGGCCGCCTGGTAGGCCAGGTTGATGTCGTCGGAGCGCGCGAACTGCGGTGCCTGCTGGTTCGCGGTGTGGCAAC
>CAYWMY010000153.1:0-7112 GCA_964459405.1 uncultured Steroidobacteraceae bacterium
ATCAGTGCGGGCAGCAGATCGAAGACGGCGCCGAGCACGTACGTGCCACTGCCCACGCCACCGAGAAAGATGGCGATGATGAACAGCAGTCCGCTGCCCTCGGCCCACTGCGTCTGCCTGACCGGCGTGTCCAGGAAAGATTGATGGTACTTCGGTACGCGAAACATCATCCCACCTCCTTGCCGGCCTGGCTGCAGGCGCAGCCGGACTCGCCGCGGCCCTGGCCACCACCGCAGGAGCCCTGCGGTGGAGACTCCCCGGCGCCGTCAGCTCCGGCGTCGGAGAATCTCGCGACCAGCACATTCAGCATGCTGGGATCGATCTCCGTCAGATAGAACACGGAAGGCCGCGTGCCGGCCTCGGGATGCAGCACGGCATTCTCCCTGTCGCGCAGCAGCCCCGACACCTCGCTCGCCGGATCGTTCAGGTCGCCGAAGATGCGCGCCTTGCCGAGACAGGTCTCGACACAGGCGGGATCGCGGCCGGCATCCACGCGCTCCATGCAGAAGTTGCACTTGCTGACCGTACCCTGCTGTGGACCCTTGCCGAGCACGGTCCGGGTGATACGTTCGTACGGTGTCTCATTCTCGAGGTGGTTCACCATGTCGGCGTGGAAGTTGCGTGCCTCGTAAGGGCAGGCCTGCATGCAGTAGCGGCAGCCGATGCAGGTGTCGTAGTCGATCCAGACGATACCGTCCTCGCGCTTGCGCGATGCCCCGGTCGGACAGACCGGCACACAGGGTGGCTCCTCGCAATGCATGCAGAGTACCGGCAGGCTGACCATGCGGGCGTTGGGGTACGTGCCGATCTCCTCCTTCAACACGCGCGCCCAGTAGGTTCCCGGCGGGAGCGAATTCTCGACCTTGCAGGTCATCGTGCAGGTCTGACAACCGACACAGCGCTCCAGATCGATGACCATTCCCCAGCGCTTCATGTCCGTGCTCCCGCCTTGCGAACCCGAACCGCCCGATCCGCCTCGATCGCCTGCACGATCTTGTCGACGTACTGCCATTCGTCGCTGAGCAGCCAGTTGAACTTCTTGCCCTTGGCGGCGCGTGTGAACTCGGAGTCGTTGATGAGGCCGTTGCACACCCCGATCACGCGGGGATGGATGGTCTGCGAGAGCCTGGCCCGATGCCGGATCGAATGACCATCGCGCGCCTCGATGAGGATCTCGTCGCCGTCCCGGATGCCCTTCCTGCGCGCCGTCTCGGCGTTGATCAGCGCGACGTCGATGATGATGTCCTTCTCCAGCGCGTCCTTCAGCAGGACGTTGGCCTGCCCGTAGGACTGTGCCGCCAGC
This sequence comes from uncultured Steroidobacteraceae bacterium, assembly GCA_964459405.1. Lineage (GTDB taxonomy): Bacteria > Pseudomonadota > Gammaproteobacteria > Steroidobacterales > Steroidobacteraceae > CAYWMY01. Next base: position 1,304 of record CAYWMY010000153.1, read on the forward strand.
GCATGCTTGTAGTAGACGGCCGCCATGTCGAACTCCCTGTCCGACTCACGGCACTGCGCACAGGGTTCCCAGAACGGCAGACCGGGCCAGTCCGTGACCGGGTAGTCGATGCCGAGCTTCCGGACCAGTTCCGCCGTCAGCAGTCCGTTCCGGACCACCGGCTCGTAGTAGACGATCTGGCGGCCCGCCTTGCGGAACTGCGACCAGTACCATTCCTCGATCTTCGAGGGCCATTTGACCACGCCGTTCTTCTTGAACCAGTCGAGATCCTTGTCCGCACCCCAGTGCGACTTGCAGTACCGATCGACGAGGTCCGCCCAGGAGACGCCTTCTTCCCCGGGTTTGATGACCCAGGGCTCCTTCAGCACCATCACGGCATTCATGACCTGGTTGAAGGCATCGCGCCGGCCGACGCCCGCAAGCAGATCGATCAGCACTTCCGATTCGTCACGGCGCTCGTGCGCCGGAGCGATCACGGGCTGCCGCAGATAGCATTCCCAGGTGCCCGGATAACCCATCTGCTGGTACTGGTGCGCGTACGACTGTGGGATCGACAGCCGTTCCAGGTGCGTCGTACCCGGCAGCACGATGTCGGCGGCAGCGTTCACCGAATCGTTCAGATAGTTCTGGATACTGACCACGAAGCACTTCTTCATGGCTTCGAGGTGCATGTCCGGACTGTTGTGGTTGTAGACCCAGTTGCCACCGATGGCGAGGAAGAACGTTCCATCGGTGTCGAAGTCGAGCCCGAACTGCTTCGGATTGCAGATGGCCCGGAAAGCGAGCGGCGAGACGAGCGGCAGCGGATTGAGATCCCTGAGCCCGATCGAATCGGGGCGTGCCGGTTCTGCAATCGGGTAGCCCGCGACGGGGCTGCGCCACGGCCCCTGATAGAAGTAACCCGACTGGATGCCGTCGGGGCCTTCCTCCACATCCCAGGCGTAGTGTCCCGACTTGTAACCTTCCGACACGGCACCTGCGTAGACGACTCCTCCTACCGCGCCGGGGAGACCGAGGAGTTCGCCGACCGTCATCAGCGCGAGCCACGTACCGTAGGCGTTGTCGTGCGCGATGATTCCCCGCCCCCCGATGAGTGCCGCCGGGCGGTAGCGCAGCGTGTGGCCGTCGATCACCGTGGTCGCGCCGACCTGGGCCGCATCGGCCAGTTCCCGCGTCAGCCGGCGTATGCGCTCCGCGGGGATCTCGGTCGCCTTCGCCGCCCGCTCGGGCGTCCAGTCGACCAGAGATCGCTTCAGCATCTCGTAGGCCGTCGGGCAGGCGCGCCCGTTCACGAGGTACGAACCCTCGAGCGCGATGGACCCGAACGCCGCGTCGAACGGCTTGGCAACCTGGTCCGCGAGGTCGTACATGAGCGGCTTGCCATCGGCACCGCGAACATAGAGCCCGTCTTCACCGATCAGATACGGCAGATTCGTGTCGGTGGTGAGGTACTCGCGGTCGACGACATTCAGCTCGTGCACGAGCACATGCGCCATGGCCATGAACAGCGCGCCGTCGGTACCGGGAACGATGGGCAGCCACTCGTCCGCGACTTCGGTCCCCACCGCGCCGACGGGATCGACCATCACGAGCTTCATGCCACGGACACGCGCGTCCGCTTGCCGGACCTCGGTGATGCGCGTCCGGTACGAAGTGCCGGCACCCATATTGATGCCTGCCTGGATCACGAAGTTCGTGTATTGCCAGTCGGCGTTGTCGCTCATGCTCTGGCGCGAGAAGCCGAAGAAGTGCTCCGAGTTGCCGCAGTGCACCGAAGCACCACTCAACACCGTCCGGCAGCCCGTGGCGCCCGCGAAACCGTTCACGGCGTGATTCACCGAGAAGAACGGCGTCACGCCCACGTAGACCACGAGCTTGCGCGGATCCTCCTCGACGACCTTGCCAAGCTTCTCGCACGCAATCTTCAGCGCCTCGTCCCATGAGATTCGCTTCCAGCCTGGATCGACGCCATGACCTTTCGGTTTCGTGCGCAGCAACGGGTAGTTCAGCCGGTTGACGTCGTCCTGGAACATCGGCGCCGAAACGCCCTTGCCACACACGACGCCGCGGTATTTCTCGCTGTCCGGATTACCCTCGACCTTGACGACGACGCCGTTGACGCGTCGCACCACGATCGGGCATTGGCAGATGCAGATCTCGCAGACCGAAGGAATGGTCACGTCTTCGAAGATCTCCGCCTTGCGAGGGGTGTTCTGGCGCTTGATCGTGTTCATGAGATCCTCCGATGATTCAAGTGTTCGCCTTCGCTGCCAGTGCCGGCCGTCATACGGGATCCCTCCCGAGGATGATGGTGTTGTGGTACTGCGCACCCGCGCCGGCACCCGTCGCCAGCGCCAGACGCGCACCGGAGACCTGCCGGCCTCCGGCCTCGTGTCGCAGCTGATGGACCGCCTCGATGATCTTCAGCGTCGGCCCGCCCCAGCCGATGTGGCTGTACGAGAACAGGCCGCCGTCCGTGTTGACGGGCAATCTTCCGTGCGCTCCGATGCCGCCGTCGCGCACGAAATCGCTGGCCTCGCCCGCCCCGCAGAACCCGAGGATCTCGAGCTGGCGCAGCACCTCGAAAGAGGTGATGTCGTAGAGTTGTGCGACGTCGATGTCCGCGGGTGACACGCCAGCCATGCGGTAGGCCCGCTGGGCTGCGTCCGCGCCCACGTTCCATACTTCCTCGTATCGAGGCGGGTTCACATACTGCTGACGGTGCCACTCACAGCCGCCGCCGAGGATCCAGACCGGCGCACGCGTATCGACCGCGACATCCCGCCGCGCCAGGACCATCGCGGCAGCACCCTGGGTGGCGAGGCACAGGTCGAGCAGCGTGAGCGGCGTTGCAATCGGCACGGCCCTCAAGACGTCCTCGGCCGTGTAGGGTCCGCGGCCGAACATCACCGCATCGGGATTGCAGTGACCGCGATTGCGGATCGCGGCGGCGGCCACGGCTGCACCGAGACGCGCGTCGGGATGACGATGCAGGTGTTGCTGCGCGAGCAGTGCGAAATGCACGGCCGTGAACGCACCCCACGGCGCCACGAACTCATTCTCGGGGCGGGTGTAGTCGGCGACACGGCCCGACTGATCGCGCCCGGACGCCCGCCCCCCGACGACCAGCACCGTGGTGCACAGCCCGGCTGCGATCGCAGCGGCAGCATCGAGCGCTGCAGGAATGCCCTGCGGATAGGTGTCCTGCACCCATCGCACGGGAATCCCCAGCAACCCGGTCCAATCGAGCGAACCCGGATGCATGACAGTCCCGCCGGGGCCCGGCCAGCGTGCGGCGATGCCGTCGATGTCCGACACCTTCAGTCCGGCGTCGCGGATCGCGCCCAGGGCCGCTTCGAGGCATATCGAGATCGCGGGCCGATCCACCTGCCGGCGCTGGGCTGTCGCATGGACGCCCACCACCGCCACATCCTGCATTGCGCACATCGGCCTCACGGTCTCGGCCCGCCACGCGCGTAGAGTCCGCGCAGCTCGTTCTTCGCGATCTTGCCGACGGCGTTCTTCGGCAGCGCCGGCACGAACGCGATTTCCTTCGGCATCTTCAGAGTGCTGAGCGACCCGGCCTCCCGGCACCAACGCAGCAGCGCAGCCGCGTCGGCCGTCGCGCCACTGCGCAGGGCGACCACCGCGAGTATGGACTCTCCCCACTCCGTGTCCGGTACGCCGATGACACCCACCTCGATCACGTCCGGGTGGCGGTGGAGCACGGCCTCGATCTCGACCGGAGCGATGTTGTAGCCGCCGCGGATGATGAGATCCTTGATCCGGTCGACGATGTAGACGTAGCCGGCCTCGTCGACCTCGGCCACATCGCCCGATCGGATCCAGCCGTCGACGAGCGTGCGCTTCGTACGCTCCGGATCCCGGTAATACCCTTTCATCATGTACGGCGCCGCGAAGATCACCTCGCCACGCTGGCCCGTCGGCACGTCGTGCCCCTGTTCGTCGACGACGCGCACGTCGATCGCATAGGAGGGCTGGCCCGCGGAGCTGAGCAGCCGCGTCTGACCGTTGATCGCAGCGACGTGGTCCGCCTTGCGCAGCATGGTGCCGATGGAGGCGATCTCGGCCATGCCGTAGAGCTGGTTGAAAATCGGACCGAAGCGCTCGATGAGCTGGCCGGCCTTGTCGGGCGACATGGGTGCGGCACCGTAGCCGAGCGTGACGATCGAGCGCAGGGCGTTGCCATCCGGGACGGCGTCGAGCAAGCGGTACAGTTGCGTCGGGACGAGGTAGGAATGCGTGGCAGCGGTTCGAGCCACTTCCCGAACGTATTCCCCGGCATCGAAGCCGCGGCTGTCGGTGAAGCCGATCGCGCCGCCCATCATCATGCAGGGCACGAGCGTGATGTTGACGGAAGAATTGTGCGGTATCGCCGTGAGATATCGCGAGTTCGCATCGATCTCGTACTCGAGCGCGGCCACCGTGGCATGCTGCAGCACGCGCCCGTGATCGAACCAGACACCCTTGGGTGTCCCGGTGGTGCCGCTCGTGTAGACGATGCAGAAGTCGTCCTCCGGCCGGACCTCGTGCAGCGTCGGCGGGACCTGCACGGATGATCGTGACAGCAATGCTTCGTAGCCGTCCGGCCCGCCGTCATCCAGGTCGATCAATGCCACGTCGCGCCCCGCCACCAGCTCGCAGGCGCGCTCCCGGAATTCTCCCGCGACGATCAGCACGCGCGGCCCGGCGTTGTCGAACACGTGGCCGAGATCGGTGTCGCTCATGCGGAAATTCAGGCCGACGTAGACGAGTCCCGCCTTGGCAATGCCCGCCATCACCTCGGGAACCGCGAGCCGGTTGGGCGCCCACAGCGCGACGCGATCTCCTCGCGCGAGACGCTGGTGCACGTGCAGCAGGTTCGCCAGGCGGTTGCTCCGTTCGTCGAGCTGGCGCCACGTCAGCTGTCGATCGCCCTCGAATGCGGCCGTACGCCCGGGATAACGGCGCGCAGACCTCGAAGCCATGAGTCCGACGTTCACGCCGCGCACTCCTCGACGCGCCGGAACACCGGCACAGCGACACCATCGGCCCGGCGCACGAAGTCGACCGCGACACGCTGGCCGACTGCAACCGTCTCTGCCGGGCATCCAATCACGTTCGACATCATGAACCAGCCCTCGTCCAGGTCGACCACCGCAACGACGTACGGCGGCTCGAATTCGCGGGTCGGAGCACGATGAACCACCGTAAAGCTGCTGATGACGCCACGCCCCGAGCTTTCGAGATAGGTCCACGCCTCGCTCTGGCAGTGCGGACACGCGTGCTGCGGAACGAAGAAACTCGCGCCGCAGCCGTCGCACACCGGCCGCACCAGCCGGTTTCCCGCTGCCGCCTCCCAGAATGGCCGTGTCAGCTCCGAGGCCCCGCTGGGCAACGGCAGGCTCATGGTGGCCCGCCTTCCTGCAGCAGCAGGTGTGCGGCCTCCCTCGCCGGCATGCCGATGCGCACGCCGCGCTGGCGCGCGGGTTCGTTGCAGGCGACGATGACGCCGTCGTAGTACGTCGAGTAGGCGTCGCCGAGGGCGGCAGACTTCGCCGAGACGCTGGCCCCCGCCAGTCCGTGTCGCTCGACGATCGCCAGTCCGGCGGTCCCCGAGTCGTTCTTGCCGCCGCCGCCGTCGGAACAGATGAAGCCCCAGGGGCGGAACTCCAGCAGGAACGAAGCACCCGAAGTACCCGTATGGCCGGCGGTCACCAGCACGTTCCGGCCCCGATCCTCGGGTCGGGCGAAGATGATCGAGTCCGTGATGACGACATGGCGCGCCGTCGCAGAGGTCTCGACGATC
>CAYWMY010000154.1:0-2685 GCA_964459405.1 uncultured Steroidobacteraceae bacterium
CGTCGCGTGCATTGATGGCGAGATTGAGCAGCGCACTCTCGAGCTGTGCCGGATCGACGCGGCATGGCCCGAGGCGCGGCTCGAGCCGGCACTCGAGCTGCACGTTCGGCGGCAGGCTGCGGTCGAGCAGGTCGCGCATGCCGACGATCAGCGCGTTGCAGTCGACGATCTCCGGTTCGAGCTGCTGCTGGCGTGCGAAGGCCAGCAGGCGGCGCACCAGGTCCGCGCCGCGCTGTGCGGCGCGCAGTGCGCCCGGGATGCTCTGGCCGATACGCGGGTCGAGACCCAGGCAGCGGTCGGCGAGCTGCAGGTTGCCGATGATGATGTTGAGCAGATTGTTGAAGTCGTGGGCAATGCCGCCGGTGAGCTGGCCGATGGCCTCCATCTTCTGCGCCTGGCGCAACTCCGATTCCAGCTTCCGCTCGGCCGTCACGTCGCGCGTGATGGCGGTGAAGCCCTGCACCCTGCCCTCGGCGTCGCGTTGCGGCACATAGCTCACGACGAGTTCGCGATCACCCGCGCCAGCTGCGATCCGGGTCGCGAACTCGACCGTCGTTCCCGCGAGCGCCTGCGTGATGCGCGGCTCGATCTCCTGCCAGTTCGCGGGACTCACGATGTCAGCGAGGCGGTGGCCGACCATGCCCTGCGCCGGCACGCGAGCCCACCGCTCGAAGGCCTCGTTGACGTGCTGCAGCACGCCGTCGCGATCGACGTAGGCAAGCTGCGAGGGCACCGCGTCCAGCATTTGCTCGAGCACATGCCCGCTGCCGGCCGCATCCGCCGTGGTGAGGCCATTGGAGGTCAGGTCGACGTGCGTGACGAGCATGCCGCGCCGGGCGCACTGGCGCACGGCCCGGGCCAGCACCCGGTGCAGTCGCGGCCGGTCCTCCCCCGGCACCGAGTAATCCATCGAGAACTCGTCGGTGACGCCGGACTGCACCTGGGCCAGGCCGCGGGCCAAGACCGGTGCGGCATGGCAGCGCTCCGCGGCATGCTCGAGCAGCCGCAGGTAGTTCTCCCCGAAGCCATAACGCAGTCCGACGAGCCCGTGCTCCGAAGGCGCATCACGCCAGGCCTGGTTGATCTCGACGATCTCGCCCTGCGCATTCAGTACCGCAACTGCAGCCGGCAAGCCGTCGAAGACCCCGCGCCACTGCTCGACCGAATCCTGCAGCTCGTCGATCAGCCGCTGGGCGCCGCTGACATCGTGCAGCACACCGACCAGCCGGTGGGGACGCCCGGTCATGTCGCGCTCGGCCACACCCAGCACGCGGCGGGTGTTCCCGTCGGCGAAACGGCAGGTCACATCGAGCGGCTCCTTCCTTTCGAGATGGCGCCGGATCGCGAGCAGCAGCCGCGCACGATCCTCGGGATCCACGAGTTCGCAGAAGCGCGCGAACCCTCGCAGCTGGCCGTCCACCGGCCGCGGCAGCAGGGCCTCCACCTGCGGAGAGAACCAGGTCGTGGCCGAACACAGGTCCCAGTCGAAACACCCGTCCGACGACAGTTCCAGCAGCCGCTGATCGCGGCTGTGGATCTCGCACGGGTCGGCCACCGGGGAGCAGACAAATTCGGGACAGGGATCGCTGTGCTGCAGTAACGGGTTCACGGGCGCCGTGCGGTTCACGACCCGCAGCGACGCCGGAACTCGTCGCGCGCGGTCATGGCGCCGCTGTGGTTGACTACGGTTTTGACTTTATCGGCCCGGATCGGGGCGCCTTGACGGCGGGGGCCGACGATTAGGCGTTTTCCTGAGTGTCGCGTGTCGCAGTTCCGGTATCGGTCGCGGGTCGCAAGACGGCCGCGGCGGCGCCGCGAGCCGGCCGGGGCCGCTCTCCCGCAGCCCGCGGCCTCAGCGTGCCGATCCCGTCTCCCGGCCTCCGGCCCAGTTCACGGCGTACTGCACCAGCTGTGCGGCCGTGGTCAGGTTCAGCTTGCGCTTGAGCCGCTGCCGGTGGGACTCGACCGTCTTGATGCTGAGGTTCAGCGTCTCTGCGGCCTCGCGCGTCGACATGCCGCGGCCGATCATCTGCAGCACCTGCAGCTCACGGTTGGAGAGCCGGTCGATCGGGCTGGTTGCCAGATAGGCCCCCCCCGACGCGAACTTCTGGATCATGCTGTTGCCGACGGCGTCGCTGACGTAGATCCCGCCATCCAGCACGCGTCGCAGCGCAGTCAGGAACTGGTCGCCCGCGGCCTGCTTCATGATGTAGCCGCTCGCACCCGCCGCGAGCATGCGCTCGGCGTAGATGGCCTCGTCGTGCATCGACAGCACCAGCATGGGCAGCGCCGGATGGTGCGCACGCACGTCGCGCACCAGCTCGATGCCGTCACTCTGGCGCAGCAGCAGGTCGACGATGACGACATCGGGCGCCGTGTCACGGATCAGCTGGCGCGCCTCGCGCACGGTCTCGGCCTCGCCGCAGACCACCAGATCGCGTTCCTGCTCGATGAGCCTCTTGAGGCCCTGTCGCACGATGGGATGATCATCGACGATCAGGACGCGTCGCGCCTCGGCGCTACCGGCGGCCCGGCTCGTACCGCCCTGGACGGCTGGCCTCATGCACCACTCCCGTCGGTCTGGCTCAAGGGGAAAACACAGCTTACACGAGTACCGCCACCCTGCCGCGGCTCGATGCGCATCTCGCCGCCGATGATCTCGGCCCGATAATGCAGGATCTGCAG
>CAYWMY010000154.1:2785-7105 GCA_964459405.1 uncultured Steroidobacteraceae bacterium
GCGACGCGGTGCGCCGAAAGCCCGTGCGAAACATCGCGCGTCGTCTGGATCGCCGCGGCCACGAGTTCGCCCGCCCGCGCCAGGTCCTCGCCGAGCGGCTTGCCCTGCGTGTAGCGGCTCGAGATCGCGGACAGCAGCAGCGACAGTCCGGTGAGCTCCTGACTCAGTCCATCGTGCAGCTCGATTGCGAGCCGTTGCTGCTCGTTGACGACCGCCTCCATGATGCGCCGCCGCTGCTCCTGGCTCTGCGTGACATCGTGACCCACGCCGACCCAGTAGGTGCGCCAGCGGATGTCGACCCGGCCGAACGCGAGCTCGGCGGCCACTTCCTGGCCATCGGTCCGGTGCATGACGAGCCGATGGCGCAGGCCGTGCCCGGCCCCGTGGCTCGCGCGCAGCTCCGCGATCAGGTCGGCCAGCCCGGCGTGGAAACGCCGGTGCACCAGGTCCGTCAGGTACCGCCCCGTGAGTTCTCCCGGCTGCGCACCCAGCAGCGCCTCCAGCACGCGGTTGGCCACGACGATGCGCTGCTGGTCGTCCAGCGCGATCACGGGCTCGCCGAGCCGGTCGAGCATGGCCGACTGCAGCGCCTGGCGTTCCAGGGTCCGCTGCACCTCGTCGTCGTCGAAGACGATGCCGACCACGTGCGTGGCCCGCCCGGCCTCGTTGCGGCGTACGAACCCCTGCCCCGAGAGCCAGCGATAGCTGCCATCCGGCATGCGCCATCGCAGCGAGGTGTGCCAGTAGGGCCCGCGTTTCAGGCACTCGATGATCGCGGCATGCGCGGCCGGCAGGTCGTCGGGATGCACGAAGGCCAGCAGGTCTGCCGACCGCGCGAGCCGCTCGACGGGCTGGCCCAGCACGCCCCGCGGTGCATGCAGCCACTCCATGCGGTCGCTGGCGATGTCCCACTCCGCGAGCGCCTCGTTGTGCGATTCGCACACGTGCAGCACGCGTTCGCGCCACAGCGCGGCATCGACCTGCGCGCGCCGGTGGTCGGTCACGTCGATGGACGCGAGCACGAAGCGACGCACGCGTCCGCTGGCCGGGTCCAGCTCCGCAGGCTGTGCCAGCATGACGATCCAGAGATGCCGTCCTTCCCCGCTGGAGCGCCGGACCAGCGCACGAAACGGCTGCCCGGCCGCGATAGCCTCACGCGCGGCGCGCCACCAGGCCTCCTGGTCCTCGGCGTGCAGCGGCGCGAGCATCTCGCGGATGTGCAGCCGCTGCGAGCCGATGCCGTGGGCGCCGCCGTCCTGGCGCGCGTCGGCCTCGACGCGACCGCTGTCGACATCCCACTCCCAGGTGACGACCGGGGCCGCCTCGGTGGCCACGCGCATGCGCTGCTGGCGGCGCTCGAGCGCCTGCTCGGCTGCCTTCTGCGCGGAGACGTCGACGAACACACCGTTCAGCGACACGGCCTGCCCGGCCGCATCGTGCACGATGCGCGTGAAGTCACGGATCCAGATGACGTCCCCGTCCGCACGCACGGCACGGTAGACCATCTCGTGGTCGCGGCCGCGCGCCACATCGGCCAGGCACGTCGCGATGACCCAGTCGCGGTCCCGCGGATCGATCATCCTCATGAAGAAGTCCGGCGCCAGCCAGACGTCGCGGTCGTAGCCGAGGAGCTCCTGGTAACGACCCGTGACGTTGGTCACGCACAGGTCGGGCAGGCGCGCCTCCCAGGCGACGGCATGGCCGCTGTTGAGCAGCGCCTCGAAGCGCCCGCGGCGCTCCGTCTGCTCGAGACTCGCGGCCGCGAGTCCGGCCAGTGCTTCGATGTGCCGGACGGTGGCGCGCGCCACGCGGCCGAACAGCAGCACGATGCCCAGCAGCCCGGCATCGTCCCCGACCACCGGGACCGCCGTCAGCGGTTCGCGCTGCGGAAGCCATGGCCAGGCCGTGCGCAGCGCCACGGGGATACGGCTGCCGCCACCCGGGCCGCCGACCGCACGGATCAGCGCCGCCGGCTCCATGGCCACCGGCGAGGCATGCCGCCAGTCGTGGTGCAGACCGTCGCCGGCGGCGACGTCAAGCATGCCGGCTTCGACCCGGACCACGACGACGCCGGTGCATCCGGTGACGAGGCGTGCCGTCTCGGCCATGACCATCCAGGGATCCTGGGGCACGGGACAAGCCCTCGGGTTACCGCGACTCGCCGCGTTCATGCATCGAGCATCGCGTCGGCGGCAGCACGACGGTTGACGCGCACCACCACGCGGGTGCCGCCGTGGGGGCGCCGCTCACAGCTCGCCGTGCCGCCGATCATACGGGCGCGATAGGCGATGATCTTGAGCCCGAGCCCGGTGCCCGCGAGGGCATCCGGCGCGATGCCGCAGCCGTCATCGGTGACGGAGAGCAGCAGCGCCTGGTCGTCGAGCTTGAACGACAGCGTGGCGCTCGTCGCCCGGGCGTGGCGCACGACGTTGGTCAGCGCTTCCTGGGTGACGCGGTAGAGCTGCGTCGCGACACTCGGATCGAGGTCGATGCCGGGCTGCACACGCGAGCGCACGCGCACGTTCAGACCCAGCAGCTCCCTGGAACGCGCCGCGAGGTCGCGCAGTGCCGAGACGATGCCCGCACGCTCGATGCTGACCGGCGAGAGGCCCCGCGCGAGGGTACGCGTGCTCTGCACGGCCTGCGCGACCAGCCCGATGATCTCGTCGACCTCGGGCCGCGCGGCGGGGAATTCGCGCTGCAGCCGGTTGCCGAGGCCGCCCAGCATGAGCGCGATGCCGGTCAGTTCCTGGCCGAGGCCGTCGTGCAGGTCGCGCCCGATGCGTTCCTGTTCGCGGTTCGCGACGTCGATGATCTCGCGCTCGAGCCGGCGCTGCGTTGTCACGTTCTGCAGCACGACGACCCAGCGTGGCGCGCCGTGGAACTGCGACAGCGTGACGGCCGCCGATACCAGGATCGTCGAGCCGGTCCGACGATGCAGGCTGAGCTCCATGCGGTGGGGAAACCCGTCGGCCGACATCACCGCACCGTTGAAGGGCTCCGACCACTGCCAGTCGGAATCCGAGGCCGGCAGCAGCCTCGCAACGTGCTCACCGACGATGTCGGCCGGATCGCGACCCAGCATCGCCGCGGCGGCCGCGTTGCAGTAGGTGACGGAACCCGTGCCGTCACAGACCAGCACACCCTCGGTCAGCGCCTGCAGGATGCTGGCCAGCATGCGGTGGTGCTCCTCGACCTCGCGGCGCACCGTCACGTCCATGATGACGCCCGCGAGGCGCCGGGGCCGTCCCGCGGCGTCGAACTCGATGACGCGCCCGCGGCTGTACAACCACTGCCAGCCGCCTGTGCTGCTGCGGAAGCGGTGTTCCACCTCGACCACCGGAGAGTCGCCGCGCTGCAGGGCCGCCATGAGGTCGGCGACGAGACTGAGGTCGTCGGGGTGAACGCGTTCGAGGAAGCTGCGCTTCAGCGCCCCCGTGGCAGCCGTTGCCGGGTCGATTCCGGTCAGTGACTGGAACTGGGCGCTGATCTCCAGGACCTCACCCTTCGCGTCAATGACCCAGAAAGCCATGCCGGAGCCCCACAGGACCGTCTCGAACCGTCGCTCGCTGTCGCGCAGCGCGACTTCGACGCGCTTGCGGCTGTCGATATCGATGGTCACGCCGCTCAGGCGCGTCGGCTGGCTGGCCCCGTCGCGGGCGATGACGCGCCCGAGACCGAGCACCCAGCGGCTCTCCCCACCCGCCGTCCGGATCCGGTATTCGCACTCGAGCACTTCCGCATCACCCGCGATGCAGCGCGACAGCGCGCGGTCGCCCGCCGGCCAGTCCTCCTCGACGATGCCGGTACGGTAGCGGCGGTGCCGACTGCGACCGAACACGGGATCCGCGCCGATGAGGCGGAAGTAGTCGTCGTTCAGCCATGTGACGTGGTCGGCCCCGACGTCGTATTCCCCGGCCGCGACGCGCGCCACGCCGACGGCCGCCGCGACCATCTCCCGCATCCGTGACAATTCGGTCTCCGCCGCCTTGCGCGCGTCGACACGATGCATGTGGGTGATGAGCCCGCCGATTCCAGGTGCGGCGAGGCAGTTCACGGTGTGCGCCTCGAGCCACAGCCAGCGGCCGTCGCGATGCCGCACGCGCGCCTCCCTGGCCCGGCCGCGCACGACCGCACCGTTCACCACGTGCTCACGGAAACGCTCCGCCACGAATTCACGGTCGTCCGGGTGTATCCACTCAAACACGCTGCGGCCCAGCAGTTCCGCGGGCGCGTAGCCGATCTCGCGCTCGACATCGCCCGACAGGAACGCGATGGTGCCCGCGACATCCATGACCAGGGTGACGTTGCAGGAATCAT
>CAYWMY010000155.1:0-7058 GCA_964459405.1 uncultured Steroidobacteraceae bacterium
GGGCCGCTTCCGGATCGAAGCGGGTCATCAGCACGGCGGTCCCGCCCAGCGACACGATGGCCTGCGTCCAGCGCATCGGCGCCGCGTGATAGAACGGCGCCGGCGAGAGATAGACCGTATCGGTGCCGCAGCCGAAGTCGCGCTCGGCGAGATCGGCGACGATCATGCTGCTGCCGAGCGGCTGGCCGGTCATGCGCGGCTTGATGCCCTTCGGCCGGCCCGACGTGCCGGAGGAGTACAGCATGTCGCCGCCTTCCACCGCCCCCGGGATCGGCCCCGCGTCGAAAGCGGCGAGCGCGCCGCCGAGCGCGGGGATCCCCGCGCGAGGCTCATCGAGCGTGAAGAGCCGCGGTGGATCCGGCAAGGCGCGCACGGCCTCGATGACGCGCGGGTCGGTGGCGGCGCTCAGCACCAGCACGCGCGCCCCGCAGTCCTCGACGATGTAGGCTGTTTCGTCCGGCGTCAGCCGCGTGCTGACGAAGGTGTAGTACAGGCCCGCGTAATACCCGCCCCACATCAGGCCGTGGCATTCCAGGCGGTTCTCGACGCAGTACGCCACGTGATCCTGCGGTGCGAGCCCGAGCGCGCGGTACAGGCGCGCCAGCCGGTTCGCGTACCCGTCGAGTTCAGCGAAGGAAACCGAGGCGCCGGTCTCGGCCATGATCACGGCGGGCTTCGCGCTGAACTCCGGCAGCCACGCACCCGGATAGCGCGGTCTGGTCGTCGGTGTCAACGGCCTCTCCCTGCATCGTCCATCATTGAACGAGTCTACACGTCGTGGTGCGACTCACCAGCCGTGCGGCACCGGATCATGCATGGACCACACGCGCCGTGAATTCTAGACGTACCGGCTCCGCCGTGCCGGCCAGGCAGCAGGTCCTGTCTGCCTTGCGCGTGTCAAGGCGTGAACAGACCCGGCGGAGGGTGCCGCGCAGGTTCCGCGGCGTGCGAACAGGGGCGCACCGAACCATCGAGTGCCATCACGCCGGGTCGCAGCGCCCGCTGTTCCCCGTGCCCCCCCGTCGGCAGGACATTGCCGTGTACCCGCCGCTTCAGGCCCACCATGCCGATGCGTGGTGCGTCAGCAGCTCGGGCAAAGGTGACGCCGGCCGTCTCGGTTCCAGGTTCAACACGACGATGAAGGCGCGGCTGCCGCCGAGCTCGTCGGGGCTCACGGACGCCTCCACCGCCAGGTGCCGCCCATCGCCCAGCGTCAACTCCAGTGGATGGCCCCCGCCGAGACAACTGTTCATCGCGGCCACGTTCCGGCTCGCCGCCCCGTGCACCAGCGGCAGCCCCGGCAGGATCGATGTCGCCGTCATGCCCCTGATCTCGGCCGCATCGCGGCCAACGAGACGCAGCAGCGGCCGGCTGCAGTAACGGATCTCCGCCATGGCATTGATGAACAGCCACAGATCCGGTTCGCGCGAGCGTTGCTTCAAGTGGATGCTTCCCCTGTTGGGCCTGATGTGGAATCCCTGCTTTCCACGACGTGGAACATACTCAGCACAGCCGCGGCATGCATTGGCGGCTTTCCGCAGACCAGCGCGGTTTTCCGCAGTTACGTGTCGCGCCCGCGCGCGCGCGGATGACGCCTCGGCAACATCCCCCGATTCACGGCGGCGCCGCGCCGCGATGGCGGACGCGCGGCGGCATGCGGCTGCACGGACTCCGCGCCGGCGCTGTGCTGGCAGGCTCCAACCGTCGCCCGGAGCGCGATTCCGGGAAGGCATCCGGGCATCCTCCGCCGATGCCATCGAACGATCACTGACCCCTCAAAACTCCCGCTGTTTGACAGTAAACTTCCGTTTTGGACGTGCGGCACTGGTCTGCTTCCAATTCCAGCCTGCCGGACACGACATGCGCGAATGGAGGGCCAACCGGTCCTCGCCCGCGGGAAACCCGGGCCGGGCTTGCGCAGCACAGATGGAGAGTTGCGAAGGAGAGCCATGAGCAGACCAGTGCCCGCCCTGGAGGCAACACAGTGCAGCCCGGCCCAGGATCTCGATTTCGACGCCGCCACACTGGGAGCGATCCTGGCGATCGTTCGCGAGCGCAGCGGCGTGGACTTCACCTGCTATCGCTGGGCGGCGCTGGGCCGACGCATCCGCAATCGCATGCTGTCGGTGCGTATCGCTCAGCCGAACGACTACCTCGAGTTCCTGCGCCATACGACCGACGAGGCACAGCAGCTGCTCGAGCGGCTGACTATCAAGGTCAGCCGTTTCTACCGGCACGCGCCGGGCTTCGACTGTCTGCGGCACAGCGTGCTGCCGGAGCTGGAGCGGGCCGCTTCGGGACGGCCGCTTCGCATCCGAAGCGTCGGCTGCAGCACCGGCGAGGAGCCCTGGAGTCTTGCCATGCTGCTGGATGAAGCGCAATTGCCTGGTCTGGTCGAAGCGAGCGACATCGACGCGCGCGCGCTCGCAGAAGCGACTCTGGGGATCTACCGCACCGACGCGCTCGAGGAGCTGCCGGCGTCGCTCGCCGAGCGCTACCTCGAGCCGGCCATGATCGACGGCACGACACGCTACCGCGTGTGCGCGTCACTGCGCGAGCGGGTGCGGTTCACGCTGCAGGACATCACCGCGACGCAGGACGCTGCCGCCGCCGCGGCCACACAGTACGACCTCGTGTGCTGCCGCAATGTACTGATCTATCTGGAGCGGTCGACCCAGGAGCGCGTGTTGCGCGCACTGGTCGGAACGCTGCGCGCCGGCGGCTATCTGTGCCTTGGCGAAGCCGAATGGCCGCCGCCGGCGGTCGCGGGCTCGCTGCGCGCCTTCGAGCGCGGGACGCGCGTGTTCCAGTTGCCGGCTGACGGGGCTTGCGGAGGTGTGAGGCGATGAGCAGGCGTGTTGATCTGACGCTGGGTGAGCGCCTTGGCATAGGCTTCGCCGTGATGATGCTCGGGCTCGGCCTGTTCACGGGCGCCGTGCTCTACTGGGGCGCACAGAGCGCGCGCGCGCAGCGCGTCTATCTGGAGAACATCGCACCGCTCCATGCCCAGGCCGAGGCACTCGAGCGCTCCATGCTCTATGTCGCGATCGGCATGCGTGATTTCGTGCTGTATCCGAAGCCCACGAGCGCCGAACATCTGCGCGAACGGCTCGATGGCATGCGCGGCCAGCTCGCGCGTCTGGAATCGATGCCGAAGCCGGCGCAGGGACTCGAGCAACTCGCCCAGATCAAGACGCGCGTGGTCGCTTACACCGACGCGACGGCCGCGGTGCTCGCGGAGGCCGGCTCGCAGCAGGCGCTCATGACGCATGCGCGCTCGCTCGGTGACATGCGTGAAGCCACGCTGGTCGACATCCGGCGCTACGTGGCGGCGCTGCAGCGGGAGTCCGAGGACGCGGTGGCGACCATGACGGCGGCGCGCGAGCGCGTGGCGATCGGCTCGCTGGTGATGGTGGCGCTTGCCGCACTGTTCGGTCTGGGGGCCGCGTGGCTGATGACACGCGCGGTTCGCCGGCCCCTGCGTGAGCTGACCGATGTCGCCGGCGCACTCGGACGAGGCGACTGGCAGCCGGCGCTGCGACTCGCCGCGCGGCTGTCGCCGTCCGGCGTCGCGGATGCCGCGCCGCGCAGCGAGACCGGCACGCTCGCCCGCGCGTTCGCGACCGCGGCCATCCAGATCGAAGGCCGCGAGCGGCAGTTGCGCGCGCGCGCGGCGGTGTCCGCCTCGATCTCCTCCAGCATCGACAAGGCGCAGCTCGCGAATCGGGCGCTGCAGCTGATCATCGACCACATCCACGCCGAAGTGGGTGTCATCTACTGGTACGCCGCCGACGCACGGCTGCTGCAGCCGCTCGCGAGCTGCGCGCTCGACGACTCGCTGCCCGCGCTCGCGCCCGGCGAGGGCATACCCGGGGAAGCGGCACGCACCCGGCGCACCGTGATCGTGCGTGACCTGCCGCGCGACAGCGCCTTCAGCGTGAAGCTGGGCTACGACCAGGCGCCGCCCCGTTGCGTGGCGGCCGTACCCATCGAGTTCAAGGACTCCCTGCATGGCGTGCTGCTGGTCGCGAGTCTCAGGGATCTCGCCGCCGAGACAGTGTCGTTCCTCGAGCCCGTGGCACGCGAGCTCGGCATCGCGCTGCAGAACGCGGCCTCGTACGAGGAGGCCCAGCGCCTGCTCGCGCAGCTCTCCCAGAGCAGTCAGCGGATCCAGACCCAGAACGAGCAGCTGCAGGCTCAGGCCGAGGAGATCCAGGCGCAGAATGAGGAGTTGCAGGCCCAGTCCGAGGAGATCCAGGCGCAGAACGAGGAACTGCGCTCGCACGCCGATGCACTGGCCGAAGTCGACGAACACAAGAACCAGTTCCTCGGCGTGCTCGCCCATGAGCTGCGCAACCCGATGGCGCCGATCACGTTGAGCCTGGAGATCCTGCAGCGTACGGCGCCGGGCAGCGAGCGGGCCCTGCAGGCGCAGGCGGTCATCGCGCGTCAGACGCGGCAGCTCATCCGCCTCATCGACGACCTGCTGGACGTGACTCGCATTTCGCAGGGCAAGGTGCGCCTCGATCGCCGACCGATGGATCTCGTCGAGATCGCTCGCGCCTGTGCCCAGGATCAGGCACCGATCCTGGCAGAGCGCGCGCTGGCGTTCGACGTGGACCTGCCCGCATCCCCCGTCTGGGTGCACGGCGACCGGGAACGCCTCGCGCAGGTGATCGGCAACCTCATCACCAACGCCGTCAAGTTCACGGATGCGGGCGGCCGCGTGCGCCTCGACATCCGTGAGGATCGTGCCAACGGCCATGTGCTGCTCATGGTCGCGGACACGGGCATCGGCATGGATGCGCGGCTCATATCGCGGCTCTTCCAGCCCTTCAGCCAGGGCCCCACCGGCCTGGCGCGCACCAATGCCGGCCTCGGGCTCGGGCTCGCGCTCGTGAAGTCACTGGTGTCGCTGCACGAAGGCACCGTCGAGGCGCACAGCGACGGGCCCGGCACGGGCTCGCGGTTCGTCGTCCGCCTGCCGCTCGGCACAGCGGCACCGGCGGCCGCGGCTCCGGCGACGGCACCGCACGATGGGACTTCGGCTGCGACCGCAGCACCCTCGCCAGCCACGTGGCGGGTGCTGGTCATCGACGACTATGTGGATGCCGCCATGGGGCTGCGGGCGCTGCTCCGGCTGGACGGCCACACGGTCGAAGTCGCGGCCGATGGCACGGCCGGCCTCGACAAGGCGCGCGCCTTCCGGCCGCACCTGGTGCTCTGCGACATCGGGTTGCCGGTCATGGATGGCTACGAAGTCGCTCGGCACCTGCGCGGCGAAGACACAGGCGCCGCCGCACTCCTGGTCGCGCTCACGGGCTATGCCTCCGAAGTGGACAAGGCGCGCTGTGTGGCGGCAGGCTTCGACCGGCATCTTGCCAAGCCGCTGCATCCCGACCAACTCACGGAGCTGTACGAGGAACTCGCGCGCCGGTACGCCTGACGACCTGCCGCCCGCGCGGGTTGCCTCCTCAAAGCACGCGGGGCTGCCACCGCGCGCCGGGGCACCTGAGCACGGCCACGCGAATACCGCCTTCAGACCCGGTCGGCGCAGTGCGTGGTCCGAACGCCTCGGGGGAATTCCACACGCGGTGGGAGCGGCTTTGAGGTCTGAGAGCACGCCGTGGACACGTCAATGTTGTCCGCGTGGATCGCATCCCTGTGGCCCACACGCACCGGGTCCCTGTGATCCACGGCGTGCACGCACTCTTGCGGACCCGGAACTCCCGGACGCTGTCCGAGACGCGGCTCCGCCGCGACCGGCGGCAGGCTGCAAATCGAAACCGCGTTCGACAGAAGATCCCCGGCTTCGTCGTCTTCGACATCGCGGCAGAGGCTCCCCGGTCCCGGCGCGTGCCAGATGGGCCATTCCGGGTTGTCGAGATCGAAACGGGGCATCCGTCCCTCTACATCGCGCCTCGCCGCTTCAAGGGCTTCCCGCGTGCCGACATCCCGCCAGTAGGTACGCTCCTCGTGGCACTGAAGCCCGGGAACGACGTTGGTCGCGAGGTCGTACGCCAGGACGCGATGCGTCTGCAGCGACCGCGGCAGGACGTGGCGTCCGAAATCAGTGCCGCTGCGGCGGCGCGCATCCTCGAGCAGGTCGATCAGCGCTTCCGGTCTGAACAGATAGTTGCCCATCGACGCACAGGCCTGCCCCGGGTGATCGAGGGTCGCGAGTGCGTGAGCGGGCTTTTCCTGAAAATCGTGCACCACGCCTTCGCCATCGGCTGCGAGGACGCCGAAGGAAGATGCTTCCCCGAGCGGCACCCGCACGGTGGCAATCGTGACATCGGCGTCGCAGTGCTCGTGAAAATCCACCATCTGCCGTACGTCCATGCGATACACGTGGTCGGCAGCGAACACCGCCACGACATCCGGCCGATGCTGCCGTACCAGATCGAGGTTCTGATACACGGCGTCCGCAGTGCCTGCAAACTCCTCGCCCCTGCCGGCGCGATCCGGCAGCAGCACCGAGATGGAAGGCTCCGTCCGCCCCGGTGCATCCTGCCAGATGCTCTCGATGTGCCCGACGAGCGAACGCGGCTTGTACTGGACGATCACGTAAATCGGCGCGATCCCGGAGTGCACGAGGTTGCTCAGCACGAAGTCCACGATCCGGCGCCCGCGGGCAAGAGGCAGTGCCGGCTTCGCGTGTTCGGCCGTCAAGGGCCTCAGGCGCGTGCCCTCGCCTCCGGCCAGCACGAATGCCAGCACGCTCGGACACCGCATCGTGCTCGTCTTCATGATCGCCCCGGCTCGCTGCATGGCCATGCCCTTGCTTGTGCCCATGATGCTGTACGACTCGCACGGCACCCTGGACTCGCCTCGCGCCCCGGCCGTGCAGACCGGCACCGTTCCGGCCATCGGCGCCGCGCTCATCGACCGCCGCTGCGGCATCGCTGGCCGGGAGAGAGACCGGCGGAGGCTGCAGCCATGAATCCGTGCGCCGGAACCGGAAACCCGTCAGACATCCTGCACACGTGAGCGCATGCGGTCGATGTGACGGACGCCCGCCTTCACCAACGAGAAAACCCGCCTTTTGCAGGATACGC
>CAYWMY010000156.1:0-7025 GCA_964459405.1 uncultured Steroidobacteraceae bacterium
TTGGAGCCGATGCCGCGCAGCACGATCGTCGATCCGGAGCCGCTCGGCGCACGGCCGATGGCCAGCTGCGGCGTGGACTGAGCGACGCGCTCGAGGCTGCTGATGTCGGCGCGCGCCAGCTGCTCACCGGACAGTGCGACGACGGCCACCGGCACATCCTGCGTGGTCTCCTCGCGCTTGCGCGCCGAGACGATGATCTCCTCGATGCCGCCGATTTCGGTCGCGGCGCTACCGGGAGACTCTTGCGCGAGCGCGGCGTGGACACCCGCCGCCAGCGACAACACGCCGCAACCGGCGGCGATGAGTCGCGACCGGTTGTTTGAACCACGAATCCCGTCGCACGCAGATTGCTTGATCACGTGAGTTCCCCCCCCACTTGGCGTCCGGGCTTCTGATCGCCCTAGCGCGTGTTGACTGACCGTTGCAAGGATGGCCGCTGTCCCTGGACCTGACGGTCGCCCGCGATCGCTCCAGGACGTCAGGTACTCGGCGGAGGTGCATTTAAGCGGATCAGATTAATTAACGCAAGTACGATATTTATTGTTGTAAGATTGCGCCGCTTTCAGTTTCCTTCGGCTGTTCCGTTGCTCACACGCAACGATCTTGGCCAGACTGATGCGAAAATGGTAACGCGTGTGAGTTATTTTGACTGCGGCACCGAGCGCTCTCGCGGAAGCTCCGCCGGACGGAAAGCACCATCACGCAACATCTTCGGAAGATCGGTAGAGTCGGCGCGGCCTATGCAGAACCCGAAAATCATCTCTGAGCAGCGACGCGGGTCGAGCCTGCCCACGAAGGAGCGGATCCTGCTCGCCGCGGAATCGCTGTTCGCGGAGCGGAGCGTCGAGGCCGTGTCCTTTCGCGAGATCGCAGCGGCGGCGGGACAGCAGAACACCAACGCTGTCCAGTACCACTTCAAGACGAAGGACCGGCTGGTCCAGGCGATCTTCCTGTTTCGCGTCGGGCAGATGAACGAGCGCCGTGCGCGCATGCTCGCCGATGCGGAGCGCCTGGGGCTGCTGGACGATCTGCGTACGCTGCTCGCGATCGTGTACCTGCCGTATTGCGATCTCGTCGACCAGCACGGGCGACACAGCTACGCTGGTTTTATGGCCCAGTACGTCTCGCGCTACCTGCCGGCGGGCATCCTGCACGCCGTGGACATCGAGGTAGCCGAGACCAACGTCATCCGCCGACTGCTCGCGCTGATACGCCAGAGGCTGCGCCACCTGCCGGAGCATGTGAATGCGAGGCGCATGGGCATGGCGACGCAGGTCTTCACCTACACGCTGATGTACTGGGACAACGAGAAACAGACGAATGCCGCGCCCCGCATGCCGCTCGGACGACTGATCGACGATGCGATTGACACAGCGGTCGCCCTGCTGTGCGCGCCCTACCGCAGCCCGGCGACGGAACAGCTGGTCTCGGACGACTGGAGGTACAGGACCTGAGATTCCCGGGGCAGCGCGTCCCTCACGGGCTGCGACTATTGCCGCGTGACGCCCGAGCCGCGCAGCGCCTCGAGGGCACCGAGATCCACGCTGCCGACGGCCTGCTTCAGCATATCCACGCTGGCAACATTGCCCGATGCCTTGACGCTGAAGCGCTCGCCGACGATGACCGCGTACTCGCCGTGGCCCGCGGCTCCGTCCCATTCTTCATGGATCATGCGGCCGCCGGACTTGTAGGTCCGTTCATAGCCGGTCGAGGTCTCGCGTTCCTGCTCCACAGACGCCCAGCTGGCCAGCGCCATCAGACCGCTGGCGCCGCCCATGTCCCGGATCTCGAGTTCCAGCGACCGGCCCGCGTCGCCATAGCGCGCCTTCGCCTCCGAGACCTGCACGCCCATGGCCGCGTTGCGTTCGGCCGAAATCTCGTTGCGCGCAAGGCCACTCACGCTCGCCGGCAGCAATGCCTTGATCCGATCGGGTGCCAGCGCCTCGACCTGGCCACCGCCCAGCGCGGCGCCCAGCATCTGCTGCGCGGCGGCGACTGCGGCGCCCGTATCGCCGGACTTTTCGGCCTGCTCGATCTTCTTGCCGGCCTCCTCCATGCCCTTCGCCCATCGTTCCAGCTTGCCACCGGGGCTGTCGGCATCGAAGCCGCCGTCCTGCTCGATGGCGGTACGGGCCCCGAACGGCCCCATGCCGCCACGCATCATCAGGCTGCCGGTCGCCATCGACACCAGCCAGCCCGCGATGATCGCGACGATGATGGTGACCGCCGTATAGGCGACGGCCTTGTCCTGCGGGCATTTCATGGTGTGCGGCAGGCCGAGGTACAGCAGATAGATGCCATACAGCCCAGCCACCACCGCCAGCAGGCCGCCGACGCCCGGCAGGATGCCGAGCACCGCACCGACCCAGCCCGCGGTCGCCGTGTAGGCCGCGGTCTTGAGAGCCTGCAGCGCATCCTTCTGAGCGCCGAACTTCGGCGCCAGCGCGTCGATCAGCAGCCCGAACAGGAACACACCGACCAGCGACATCAGGAACGACCACAGCGCATAGCCGATGCCGGACACGACCCCGACGCGATAGGTGCCGAGAAAGGCCATGCGGGTACCGACGACAGACATCGAGAGAAACGTGGCGAGTGCCGCCACACCCGCCAGCCAGACGACGTATTCCTTGTAGATCTGCGTGGTTGAGCTGGCCTCGTCCGCGATCACGGGCCACTCCGTCTTCGGGTTCAAAAGGATCGCCTTCGCCCGCGCGATGATTCTGCTGGTATCCACGGTCTGCCCCCCTTGTGTCGTTGTAGCTGCGGCGAGCCGGTGTGTGACGCCCGGTTCCGCTCCCGGTGGAAACGCGGCAGCGGCACCTGCAATCGGCAGGCGCAGAGTGATTCTTGGCCTCCGGACGCAGAGGTTACAACGGGAGCGTGAAGCCGGGACAGGCTTCTGCATGCCCGGAGATCAGCCCGCCGGGATCGAGCCACGGGTGACTGTGGCCGTGGCGCCGGGCCGCAGGAAGCCCGGAGGCGCCGGAACGGGAAGCGCCCGGGGATCAGCCGAAGGGGTGGCGCAGGATCATGGTGTGTTCACGGTCGGGCCCGGTCGAGACGATGTCGATCGGGATGCCGGTGAGTTCCTGCAGCCGGTCGAGGTAGCTGCGCGCCGTGGCGGGCAGCTTCGCGTAGTCGGTGATGCCGCTCGTCGACTCCTTCCAGCCCGGCAGGTCCTCGTAGACCGGCTGGCAATCCGCGTACTGGTCGGCGAGCAGCGGCGGCGTATCGCAGAGCCGCCCGTCGACCCGATAGCCGACGCAGACACGCAGCACGTCCAGCCCGTCGAGCACGTCGAGCTTGGTCACGCACAGACCGCTCATGCTGTTGTGCAGGATCGAGCGGCGCAGCGCGACGGCGTCGAACCAGCCGGTGCGCCGCGGGCGTCCCGTCACAGCCCCGAACTCCTGCCCGACGCGTGAGAGATGCTCACCGGCGTCGTCGAAGAGTTCGGTGGGGAACGGTCCCGCGCCCACGCGCGTGGTGTAGGCCTTGATGATGCCGAGCACGTAGTCGAGATCGCGCGGCCCCAGCCCCGTACCGATCGCGGCATTGCCAGCCACCGTGTTGGACGAGGTCACGAACGGGTACGTGCCCAGATCGACATCGAGCAGCGCACCCTGGGCGCCTTCGAGCAACGCGTTGCCGCCGCGTTCGCGCACGCGCGCGAGTTCCAGGCTCACATCGGCGACCAGCGGCTTGACGCGCTCACCCTGTGCGAGGCACTCCTCCAGCACCCTCTGGAAGTCGACCGCGGGCTCCTTGAAATAATGCTGCAGCACGAAGTTGTGGTAATCGAGCACCTCGCCGAGCTTCGCCGCGAAGCGCTCCCGCTGGAACAGGTCCGCGACGCGCACCGCGCGGCGCGCGACCTTGTCCTCGTAGGCCGGACCGATGCCGCGGCCCGTGGTGCCGATGGCATTCGCGCCGCGCGCGCGCTCGCGCGCGTGGTCCAGCGCGACGTGCGAGGGCAGGATGAGCGGGCAGTTGGGGCTCAGACGCAGGCGCTCGAACACGGGCACGCCACGCGCCACGAGCATGTCCGCCTCCTTGAACAGCGCCGGCAGCGACAGCACGACGCCGTTGCCGATCAGGCACAGCACGTGCTCGCGCAGCACGCCCGATGGAATCAGCGACAGCACCGTCTTCTGGCCGTTGATCACCAGCGTGTGACCCGCATTGTGACCACCCTGGAAGCGCGCCACGACCTGCGCACGCTCGGTCAGCAGATCGACGATCTTGCCTTTGCCCTCGTCGCCCCACTGGGCGCCGATGACCACCACGTTTCTCCCCATAGCCCTCGGATCCATTGTTGCCGGCGGTGCACGCCGCCCGGACTGTTGATGATGAGCCGTTCAGCTGCGCACGAACCACAGCAGCGCGGCCCCGGCCGCCATGCTGGCGAGGCCGGCCAGGCGGAGCTGCGAGTCGGGCAGCGTCAGGAAGCGGCTGAGCGCCCGACGCATCGCGGCGGGATTCAGGAACGGCATGATCCCCTCGAGCACGAGGTACAGCGCGAATGCCGCCGCGAGATCGGTCCAGGCCAGCGACATCAGGCGCCCTCAGCGACCCGGCTCTTTCATGTAGCGGAAGAACTCACTGTCCGGTGACACGACCATGACGTCGCCCGGCCGCCCGATCGAGCGCCGGTACGCCTGCATGCTGCGATAGAAGCCGTAGAACTCCGGGCTCGCCTGCGCGGCGCGCGCGAACACCGCCGCGGCGCGTGCATCGCCCTCGCCGCGGATCTTCTCGGCGTCGCGCATCGCGCCGGCCAGAGTCTCGGTGCGCTGCCGGTCCGCCTCGGCGCGAATGCGCTCGGCCGTCTCCGATCCCTCGGCGCGCAGCTGCGCGGCCTGCTGCCGGAACGCGGAGCGCATGCGGTCGAACACGGATTCGCTGACCTCCTCGGGCAGGTCGATGCGCTTGACGCGCACGTCGACCAGCGTGATGCCGAGCTCGGCGATCGAGCGGCCATGGGACCGCGCGATCTCGCCGATGAACTCCGAGCGCTCGGCCGCGACCACCTGCTGCACCGTGCGCTTGGCGATCAGGCCCTTGAGTCCGTCCTTGACGATTTCGGCGAGTCGGCCAGCGGCCGTCTCCTCGTTGCCGCTCGTCGAGCGGTAATACTGGTCGACGTCGGCGATGCGCCACTTGGTATAGAAGTCGACGTTGAGGATCTTGCCTTCACTGGTCAGGAACTGCTCGGCGGGAAAGCCGCGCGCCAGCACCCGCCGGTCGAACTTCATGACCGAATCCACGAGCGGCAGCTTGAAGTGCAGCCCGGGCTTGTAGTCCGAACGCACGATGGCGCTGAACTGGAACTTGATCGCGTATTCCGTCTCGCGCACCACGAACACGCTGTTGGCGACGAGCACGATGCCGAGCAGCACCGCACCGAGCGTCAGGGTCAGGCGTTGGTTCATCAGCGTACCCCTCGCGCACGCGGATCAACGATCTCGACGGCCACGGGCTCCTGCGCCCCCTGAGACGCGGCGGCACCCGGCGCGGCGCCGTCGGACGGGCGCGGCGCCGCACGCTGCTGTTCCAGCAGGCGATCGAGCGGCAGGTAGACCATGTTGTTGCCGCTGCCCTTGGTGTCGAGCACCACCTTGCCGGTGCCGGCGAGCACCTGTTCCATGGTCTCGAAATACAGTCGCTGCCGCGTGACCTGCGGCGCACGCGCGTATTCCGCGGCCAGCTGCGCGAAGCGGGAGCTCTCGCCCTCGGCCTCCGCGACGATGCGTTCGCGATAGGCCTGCGCATCCTCGAGCTGGCGGGCAGCGGCACCGCGGGCCTTCGGCACGACGTCGTTCGCGTACGCGCGCGCGTC
This sequence comes from uncultured Steroidobacteraceae bacterium, assembly GCA_964459405.1. Classification (GTDB taxonomy): domain Bacteria; phylum Pseudomonadota; class Gammaproteobacteria; order Steroidobacterales; family Steroidobacteraceae; genus CAYWMY01. The sequence continues at coordinate 5,843 of CAYWMY010000156.1, forward strand.
GCCCTCGTAACGCTGCTTGTCCTCACGGGCCTTGGTGGCGTCCTTCTGCGACGGCGCGACCTGCTCCGGCACGTTGACCTTCTGCAGGTTCACGGACAGCACCTCGATACCCGTGCGATAGCCATCGAGGGTCTTCTGCACCAGTGTCTTGGTGCGGGCGCTGATTTCCTGGCGTCCGCCTCCCAGCACCTGGTCCAGATGGCTCTGGCCGATCACTTCGCGGATCGCACTCTCGCTGACGTCCTCGAGCGTCTGCTCGGGATCACGGACCTGGAATGTGAAGAGCGCCGCGTCCGCGCGGCGGAACTGCACCGCGAGTTCGATGTCGACGAGGGCCTCGTCCGAAGTCAGCATGCGCGCCGTGCCGGAATAGCTCTTGAACTCCGAGACGTTCACGATCGTGCGCCGCTCGATCGGCCAGGGCAGGTGCAGCCGCCAGCCGGGCTCTGTCGTGGCGACGTAGCGCCCGAAGCGCGTGATCACGCCACGCTCCGCCTCGTCCACGACATAGAAACCCGTCATCGACCACAGGCCCGCGACCACGGCCAGGACGAGCGGCAGGTTGACGCTGAAGCCGCGGCCTGCCGGCGAGCCGCCGTCAGCGGCGCCACCACCGCCACCGCCGCGGAACAGTGAACGCAGGCGCTGCTGCAGCCGGCGCAGGACCTCGTCGAGGTCGGGCGGACCCTGTTCGGGTCCACGCTGCCAGGGATTGCTTTTCTTGCCGGGGTCGTTCCAGGCCATGCAGTCGAACCATTCAACGTGAGAGAGAGGAAAATCGTTTCAGGAGAGGGCTGCGGCCAGCCGGCGGGATTCTACGAACCCCTCCCCGGCCAAACAAGGCGAAACCGCGCATTCGAAATCCACACCCGCGCGCTCGCAGGCCTCGCGCAGCTGCTGCCGCGGCATCTCGACCTGCAGTTCCATCTCGCCGTGCTCGCCGCTGCTCTCCGCGGCCACCACGTGCGCGGCGTGCAGCGCCGCACGCAGCCGGCCTTCGCTGGCCCGCAGCCGCACGGCGAAACGCTCGGGCCGTGCGCCGAACATCTCCGCCAGACAGCCGCGCAGCAGATCGATCCCGTCGCCACGCGCCGCCGACAGCCAGACGCGCGCCGGACTGCCGGCCTCGTCGCGCTCGAGGCGCGGCGTCTCGCCAATACGGTCGATCTTGTTGAACACGACG
>CAYWMY010000157.1:0-6097 GCA_964459405.1 uncultured Steroidobacteraceae bacterium
GTACAGGTTAAACAGGTCGCCCGTTAGAAAAGCGGCGTTGACGCCAAGCAGCAGAAAATGATACAGGGGATAGAAAGCGAAGCGCTCCCGCAACACATCCAACGTGGCGAAAGTGTAGAGTAAGACCACCCAGCCCATCAGCGCAGACAACGTTAACATGATGGCGCTGAGTAGATCAACAGTCAGGGCAATGCCAAAGGGCAAAGGCCATCCGCTGACATTGGTTACCTGGATCCCATCTTGCCACACCAACACCAGCAGATAGACGGCGTATACGAGCCCCGCCGTCGTGCCTATCACGCTAATCAGGCGCGCCGGACGCCGGATCAACGCGGTCAGCAGATAAGGCGCCAGCGTATTGACGGCCAGCGTCTGCGTGTGGCCCTCAGGCGTCCTTTCGTAGCCGCGGTGGGAGTAGATGCCCGCGTTGTGAATCACGGCATCCATGCGTCCGATCCGGTTGACCTGCTCCGCGAGGGATCGTGTCTCGGCCGCGCTGCCGAGATCGCCGATCACGACACCCGCGGATCGCGGCGCCAGATCCGCGAGCGCCGCGGCGCGCCGTACCGAGCGCGCGTGCAGCACGACTTCGTGACCCTCGGCCATGAGCTTTGAAGCCGCGGCGCGCCCGAGTCCCTCGGTGGAGCCCGTGATGAAGATGCGGCGCACGCGGCGTTTCGCCCCTCGCGTGATCACGTCTTCCGTCGTTCCCCCTGCAGCGGACGCTCCAGGCGCTGACGGCTCGCGTGCTTCCTGCTTCGACATTCCGGCCTCCCTTCGCTCACCGGTCGTCGGCGCTCGTCGAGACCTCCGCCACCCGGGACTCAGGCAGTGGATCGAGCACGGCGATCCAGCTGCGATCCGGCGCACGGCGTGCCAGCACCCGCCACGCCGCGTCGTCGAGCGGTGCCACGCTCACCAGCGCGAGCAGCTCCGCTCTGGATGCGGGCGAGACCCTGGCAGAGAAGAATCATCGCTGTCCAGCGTCGCACGAGTCGCTCTCCGCTTGATACGCTCTCACGCACTCCCGCATCGTCTGCGTGTGCAGCGCAATCACTTTCTCGACCGGCGCCTGATACCCGCCCGCGAGGTTCCAGGCGATCGGCACGCCGGTCGCGGCCGACGCCCGGAACACCATCTGATCCCGCCGCCGCATCTGCGCGGTGGTGAGTACCCCGCCCAGGGGATCCTCGACGTGCACATCCGCTCCCGCCTGGTACAGCACGAGGTCGAAATCCGGAAACCGCGCCACCTCGCGCTCCAGCCGCGCGAGGTAGGCCTCGCCCTCCTCCGGATCCGCGAACCATTCACCGAATGTGACATTCTCGACGCGATCCACCAGCTCCAGACGCGACAGCAGCTCGTCGGTGCCATCGCCGTAGTGCATGTCGAGATCCAGGATCATCATGCGCCGGACGGTGTGGTCCTTCAGGAGTCGGGCCGCAGTCACGACAAGTCCGTTGAAGGTGCAGAATCCGCCGGCACGCGCAGCATGCGCGTGATGAAACCCGCTGACCGGCGCGCACGCCACACCTGCCGTCAGCGCATGGCGTGCCGCGCACAGCAGCGCCCCGCTGGTATACGGCAGCGACCGTGCAACGTCGGCGCGCCGATTGCCGAAGCCGTTGTCGATCCGCCCCTCCAGCACACCACGCACGTACGCGGCATCGTGCACCGCACACAGATCCCCGACCGACACCGGCTCCACCGGCCGCAGTTCCAGCGGTAGTCCCGCCGTCCGCCACGCCGCCACGACGAGTCGCGGCTTCCCGGCACTCGGACTGAACGAACCGGATTCCGCCACGCAGTCGTCGCTGTAGAACACCGCCAGTGCTGAATCCATGCCTCACCACGCTCCCGGCCACCGCCGCCGCTCCCTGCATTGCACCGAGCAGCCTGCCCGCCATCGATCCCGTCGAACGGGTATGTGGTCTTGACGAGTTCCTTCGCTGCGAACGACGATCGAGCGCACCCATCGCCTCGTCCCACGAACGGGTCCAGCCGCTCTCCTGCCGGATGTCACCGCCGGCGATGCCCTCGAACATCGTGAGGGTCCGGTCTCTCATGACGGCCCGGAACGACCACACACCCTCCGGGCCGCGCCGACCGTCGATCCGCAGCGAACCGCCTTCCGCGCCGACCTCGAAAACGATTTCGCTGCCCGACTCCACGACTCCTCCCGGATCACTCGGGAGATTACCACCCACTCGCGACGGAACCCGTCGCCTCAGCGATAGGCCCGCGCCGCGCGCTGCAGACGCTCGGCGATGCGGCGTCTGAGCGCCACCGGCGCCAGCACCTCGATGTTCTCGCCGTGGCCCAGGATCCAGCTCACCAGCGCCCAGGTGTCGCGCACGCGCGCACTCATGACCAGCGCCCCGTCACGCTCCTCGATCGACATGGCCTCGCCGAGTGGCGCCTCCTTCAGGATGCGTGCCAGCTCCGGTGTGATGCGCGCCCGCAGCCGCAGCTCGACACCGAGACCGAACTGCTGCCGGCCATCCCCGAGGAATGCATCCAGCGAGAAACGTGCGGACGGCCACGGTTCCAGCTCGAGCAGCCGAACCCTCGCGAAGCGGTGCGCGGCGAAATGCAGCGCGTCACTGTCGCGCCCCTTCTGGTGCGCCACGAGGTAGAGCACCGAACCGCGCAGCAGCAGCGCCCGCGGATACAGCACCCGCCGGCTCGGCGCCGATTCATCGAGTGACTGGTAATCGGCCTCGATCGCAACCTCGCGCAGCACGGCGTCCTGCAGCACCTGCAGGACGGCGGCCTGGACCTTCGGCGGCGAGAGCACCAGGTGCGCCGGTACGACCCGCGCCTTGTCCGACCAGCGGCGTCCCACGCCCGCGCGTGCCAGTGTCCGTAACGTCCTGTCGGCTTGTTCGTAACGGCTGCGCAGCGCCTCGTGGAAACAGGCGGGCAGGTACGCACACAGTGCATCGCGCATCATGTACAGGGCCATCGCCTCCGCGACTTCCATGCCCGGAATGTCGAGCCCCTTCAGCTTGCGCCAGCGCCAGCGCTGCGGCCGCACGAGGACGTCGACCTCGAGCGGCATGCACTGCCGCAGCTTCTCCAGGTCCCGCTCCACAGTGCGCCGCGTGACCACGAAGCCGCGCGCGGCCAGCGCGTCGAACAGCTCCTGCGCGGTACGTCCCTGCCGATCGAAGGACGGCACCAGCCGCAGCATCTCCCACTGGCGCAGGATCACCTCGCCCTTGTCACTCTCCGGCATGCGTCCTCCCTGATGGCGGATCCGCTGCTCCGGCCTGTCCTGTCGCAGACGTGTTGCAGGGACCGGCATTCGAAATCCAGCGACGATCCTGCCACAGCTCCAGCCGACGCATCCTGTCGCAATGCCGGAACATCATGGCAGGGCGCGGCGCGCCCCGCCCGTCGACGCCGAATCGTCGCCAGCACGCCGTCGACCGCCTCGTGCGCAAGCCCATGGCCCCGCGGTGCGCCGCTCGGGTGCTCCGCCGCACAGCCCGGGGCCAGCTGATCGTCATCGTGGTGGTGTGGCCCGGCCTCCGGCCGACTCCGTGATGGCCGGTCACCTGAGCGGTTGATCGCACCAGACCGGCACCGCAAGCTACGTTCATGCCTCGGACCCTCAGCACTGCCGCGCGCCGCACGCTGTACGCCGCCGCGACCCTCCTCGCGCTCGCATGCGTCTGGCTCGCCTGGCTGCCGGCAGTACCTTCATTCGACGAGGTGCGCGCCGCCTGGCGCCCCTCCGATGCCTGGCTCCTCGACCGCCACGGTGTGGTCATCGACCAGCGTCGCATCGACCTCACCGTGCGTCGCCTCGACTGGGTGTCGCTCGAGGCCGTCTCGCCCGCGCTCGCCGCGGCCGTCGTCGCGGGCGAGGACCGGCGCTTCTGGCGGCACGCGGGCATCGACTGGCGCAGCGTGGCCGCCGCCCTGCGCGACACGCTGGTACAGCGCCGCCGCCGCGGTGCCAGCACCATCACCATGCAGCTCGCCGAGCTGCTGCCCGCTGAGCTCGCGCGCCCCGTCTCCGGCCCGGCGTGGTGGCGCAAGCTCCGGCAGATGCGCACAGCACGCAGCCTCGAGGCACGCTGGACGAAGCGGCAGATCCTCGAGGCCTATCTGAACCTGCTGGGCTTTCGCGGTGAGCTCGTCGGCATCGACGCCGCCGCGGCGGAGCTCGCGGGCAAGACGCCATCGGGACTCGACCTCCGCGAGAGCCTCGTGCTCGCGGCGCTGCTGCCGGCACCCGGTGCGGATGCGAAGCGCATCGCCGCGCGCGCCTGCGCACGCGCGCGGGCGCTCTCGGCCTCAACCGCAGCTGACTGCGCGCAGCTCCCGGCCACGACCCGCAAGCTGCTCGCGCGCCGCGGCACCGCACCCGCCGCGGCGCATCTCGCGCCGCAGCTCGCCGAGCGCCTGCTCGAAGCGCCCGGTGCACGCGTGATGACGACGCTCGATGCGCGCATCCAGTCGCTCGCCGCCGGCATCCTCGCCGGGCAGCTCGCGCAGCTCACCGCGCGCAACGTACGCGACGGCGCGGTGCTCGTCGCCGACACGGCGAGCGGCGAAGTGCTCGCCTACGTCGCCTCCGCACGCGGCACTTCGCGTGCCGCCGCGGTCGACGGCATCCGTGCGCGGCGCCAGGCGGGCTCGACGCTGAAGCCGTTCCTGTACGGCCTTGCCCTCGAACGGCGTTACCTGACCGCCGCTTCGCTGCTCGACGATTCGCCCGTGAACCTCGATACCGCGAGCGGACTCTACATCCCGCAGAACTACGACCGCGATTTCAAAGGACTCGTGAGCGTGCGCAGCGCGCTCGGCAACTCGCTGAACGTGCCGGCCGTGCGCACGCTGGTGCTGACCGGCGTGGACGCGTTCCGCGACCGGCTCCATGCGCTGGGCTATGCGGGGCTCACGCGCAGCGGCGACTACTACGGCTACTCGCTCGCACTCGGTTCGGCCGAGGTGAGCCTCTGGGAGCAGGCGCAGGCATATCGCACGCTGGCGCGCGGCGGGCTGTTCGCACCACTGCGCGTGAGGCCCGATGAAGCGGACGCGAAGGACCGTCGCGTGCTGCCCGCGGATGTGAGTTTCATCATCGCCGACATCCTCGCGGATCCTGCCGCGCGCGCGGCGACCTTCGGCTCGGGCAGCCATCTCGACACGGCGTTCTGGAGCGCGGTCAAGACCGGCACCAGCAAGGACATGCGCGACAACTGGTGCATCGGCTTCTCACCGCGTTACACGGTCGCCGTCTGGGTCGGCAACTTCGAGGGCGATTCCATGCACGACGTGAGCGGCGTCAGCGGTGCCGCACCCGTCTGGGCGGGACTCATGACCGCGCTGCATCGCGATCTCGCCGTCACGCCGCCGCGTCCGCCCGCGGGCGTGAGCGCGATGGTCACGGCCTTCCGCCCGGCCGTCGAGGCCGCGCGCAGCGAGTGGTTCCTCGACGGCACCGCGCAACGGGACGTGACGGCGGCGGGACCCGGGGACGGGATTGCGCGCATCGCGAGCCCGGCCAACGCCACGGTGATCGCGCTCGATCCAGACATTCCGCCATCGCTGCAGCGCGTGGCGATCAGCGCGCGCGGCGCGGCGCGCGACCTCCACTTCCGGCTCGACGATCAGCCACTGGGCAACGCCGCGGGCCCGGTGCTGTGGGCACCGCGTCCTGGACCGCATCGGCTCGCGCTCGTCGACGCTTCAGGGCGCGTCGTCGATCAGGTGATCTTCAGCGTGCGGTAGCAGACGTCGGGTCTTCGACATTCGCAAATCGCGGACACTTCACCACCCCGAAGATGCCGGCAGTCCGGCGTCGGCCGACCCCACCGAAGGTCCGTTCACCGTCCCGCAGGCCGCTCAGGGCCCCGCAGGTGCGGGCACCGTGAAGTCGCTCTGCGCGATCAGGTTGTTCTGCACGGTGACCGCCTGGCCGGCCGCCGGCACGAATGACAGATTCTCGTCGGCGTCGGTGTCGTCGTCGCAGGTGAACGCCACCGTGTAGCTGCCGGCCGGCAGGAACGCCGCCTTGTACGAGCCCGTGCTCGTTCCATCCGGAATCTCGACGCCCACCACGGCCAGGGGCTCGACATCCGGA
>CAYWMY010000157.1:6107-7023 GCA_964459405.1 uncultured Steroidobacteraceae bacterium
CCGAACGTGTAGGCATGAGTGGCCGGTGCGAGCCCGGCCGGTATGAAGGCCGCCTTGTACGAGCCGACACTGCCGCCGTCCGGAATCTCGACGTCCACGGTGACGAGCGGATCGACATCCGGATTCGCGGGCGTCGATTCCTCGAGGTCATCCGGCATGACCGCACCTTCGTAGACATAGACCTTCGGCTTGCAGTCGACGGGCGCGCTGCCGGCGGCGAACGTGACCTGACCTGCGATGGCGCCCACGGCAGCGTCATCGACGACGCGCAGCGTCGGACGCATCTGGTAGCCCGTCGCACAGGCGCCGGCGGCCTGCCCCGGCGGCGCATGGATGGACTTGCGCAGATCGAAGTCGATGGTCAGGGCGAGGCTGCCCGCGGCGGGCACGGTGAAGCCGCGATTGAGCTTGAGGCCCGACTCGGAGCCGCTCGGTACGCGCAGCTCGCATTCCTGGCCGTCGACCATCAGGTACGAATCGCGCACGTTGGCCTCGTTGTCGACGATGAGCCGCAGCCATTCATAGCGGCCGGCCTCGAACGGCACGTGATCCAGCAGCACCGCGACCCGGCCCTGCTGGTATTCGAGCAGGTTGATACGTCGCGGCGAGGGTGTCAGGTCCTGTACGAACTCGGGTGCCGAGCCTTCGCGCTTGAAGGCGATGCCGCGGACCTGGATCCAGACTTCATCCGCATCGTCGAGGGGCGCATCCGTGATGCTGACCGTCATGGTGCCCATCGCCGCAGAACCGCCTCCACCACCGTCGCCGCCACCACAGGCGACGAGACCCAGCGAAGCCAGCAGCGAGAACAGCACACCAGCAGCTGCACGCTTCTGAATCACCATGATTCCTCCGCTTCGCATCCGATCCTCCGGACCCGGCGACGCGCAGGGACCGTATGGACTCGAGGCGCAGG
>CAYWMY010000158.1:0-3279 GCA_964459405.1 uncultured Steroidobacteraceae bacterium
CGCCGTTACGGCGTGGCATCTGCTCCATACCGTGGCGCACGCGCAGGCTGGCGAGCCCGACCACGACCCCGATCGCGCATGCGCTGTCGCGGCTGTGATTGGCCGTCTCGAAGTCAATGGCTGCGAACGTCTTCACCGGATGTTCTCCAGCACGGTGCGGAGGTGATCTCCGCAGCCCTCGTTGCGCCCGGTCGCCGAAGCGATTCCATCATCCGGTCAGCAAGCAGATCTTGTGGCAACCGCGGGACGAGAGGCCGGATGCCGCGCGAAACCGTCGATCCAGATCGACGAAATCGAGGCTCATCGGCGGCCACGCGTTCCCGTAGCGACCCGCGGGGCGTCACCCCCGTTCTCGCCACTTTCGCGCAGATAACCGCTGACATGCCGTCGAGAGACCGGCTCAAACTCCCGGATCGCGATGCCGCGCGCGGTGTGCAGGTCCGTGCCGTGCCGGCCGCAGCCCTCCCCGCCGGCTGCCGTCAGCCGCCGGCGCGTCGTGGCGTGTGCCCGGATCTCGGAGTCGGCCATTTCTGGTTGGTTGTGCGAGCCCCTTCCCTTCGGCCGGAGTTTGCCACAGCGAACAGAGTCTTACGCACCGCCCTCCGCGATCACCTCGACCGACCGCCGGAACAGATCGATGCGCATGCGCACATGCTCGAGCGTGACGCCGCCGTACAGCAGCACCTCGGCCTCGAGAACGAGGTCGCCGTCCTGGTCGATGCTGGCCTGCAGGCCACTCCAGCGACGGTTGATCTCGTTCGCGCGCTCGAGCGCTGCGTCGTGCGTGCCCGGGCCCCGGCGCACCGCGCCCAGCAGCAGCCGCTGGAACTGCTGCCCGCCTTCCTTGCGGGGCTGCTTGAACCCGATCCAGATGCTGCCGGCGCCGCAGCGGCTCGCGATCATCGGCGCCCCGTCCGGCGTGCGCAGGCGCCTGGTCGGGTAGCCCCAGTCGTGCATGAGCTGGAGCATCAGCTGCGGCTCGATGGCGTCCAGCGTGCGGCGCATCGCGAGCACGCTGCCGAGATGCAGCTTGAAGCGCAGCGGCCGGGTGCCGTCGAGGCCCAGCTCCGTGCTGAGGATCGCGACGGCCTTGCGTGCGAACGCCCGCAGCTCCGTTTCGTCGGCGACCACTATCCGCTTGCGGAAGTTGCTGGCGTTGCCGCCGATCTCGAAGCCGCGCTCGCGCAAGAGCGCCTGGCGCGTGGCGTCGACGTAGCGCTCGGCCGGTGCGTGCCGGTGACCCGAGGACACTTCGACCAGCAGGCGGCCGTCGTCGCCGGAATCGGACCAGCACTGCACGTAGATGGCCGCATCCGGCACCGGCTTGAACGAGAGGATGTAGTAGGCGTAATCGCCGATGTCCCAGCTCCGGCCCCGCTCCGCCTCGGGCCACAGGCACGCGGCCTTGAGATGGGTCATCAGGCTGCGCTCCGCGACGGCGAGGATCTCCGCCGTGGTGCGCGGTGCGGCCGCCGCCGCGACGAGCACGCCCTCGTCCGAATACGGCCGCCACGGCGCGCCGTTCGCCACCAGTACCCGCGACCGGTCCGCGCCCTGCTCGTGCAGTTCCTGAGATTCGCTCATGGGAGACCTCCAGCCGTCCACCCGGCGCCGCGGCGACTGATCTCGCCGCTTGGGCGCCCTCGATGCTGTGATTGTCGCCGCGGGTCCGGACAGGACGTGTCGTCTGACGAGGCTGCCCGGGACCACGGTGGCGCCCGCCCCGCGGGCGGTTGGAGGATCGCGAGCGCGTCGGCCGTTATGTGCCCGCCTCGCCGAAGAGTCGCCCGGGCTCGGCCAGCGTCGCGAGCGGCACCGCCTCGACGCGGTCGCTCAAGGGATAACGCTTCGCGCCGGGGTAGACGATGGCCACGCGCTCGAGCCCGAGGTCCTCGAGCGCGATGCGGATGGAGGGCGTCATGCGCGGCGCATCCACACGCTTGCACTCCACGCCGAAAAGTTTTCCCCGACGCCTGAGCAGGAGATCGATTTCCGCACCCTGGTGCGTCGCCCAGAATGCGGCCTCCGTGTGCGCTTCGGTGGCGAGCACCTGCTCGATGACGAATCCCTCCCACGATGCGCCCAGCTTGGGATGGTGGAGCAATCCGCTGTGATCTTCGATGCCGAGCAGCTCGTGCAGCATGCCCGTGTCGCGCACATAGACCTTGGGCGACTTGACCTGCCGCTTGCGCAGGTTGGCATGCCACGGCTGCAACTGGCGGACGACCAGCGCATCGGTCAGCCGGTCCAGATAGTTGCGCACGGTCGGCTCGCTCACGCCCAATGCGCGCGCCGGCTCCGCGTGATTCCAGATCTGACCGTGATAGTGCGCCACCATCGTCCAGAATCGACGCATGGCCGTCGCGGCGACTCGCACTCCCAGTCGGGGCAGATCACGCTCGACGATCGTGTCGATGAACGCACGCCGCCAGCGCACGGACGCATCTTCGTCGGATGCCAGCAGAGAATCGGGAAAACCGCCGCGACGCCAGAGCAGCTCCGCGCTGTCCGAGGCCGGCTCGTCGAGCGTGAATCCACCCATGCGGACGTGTTCGACCCGACCCGCCAGACTCTCGGAACTCTGGTGCAGCAAGGCGCCCGATGCACTGCCGAGGATCAGAAATCGCGCCGGGAGCGGCCGCCGGTCCGCAAGCACGCGCAACAGTGGGAAGATATCCGGCGCGCGCTGTACTTCATCGATCACCACGAGGCCGCGCAGCGGCTCCAGCGCGGTCATCGGCTGCTCGAACAGTACGCGCGTGCGCGGATCCTCGAGATCGAACCAGGTGGACGCCGCAGGATCGAGGAGCTGTCGCGCGAGCGTCGTCTTGCCACACTGGCGGGGCCCGGTCAGCAGGACGACGGGTCGGCGCCCGCGAGCAGCGCGGAGGGTATCCAGCAGGCGAATGCGGGCGATCACCACGGCGCAGGATACCATGAAAAAGTAAATGATATACTCTGTTTTTCATGGTGATTCGCGGAAGTGACCTGCCCCGGCTTCCGGCAGGAACACGGGAATCGATGTGGAGTGCACAGACGTCCGACACCGACTGCGTGCGATTCAAGGATCCGACGCCTCCACGCCCCGGCATGAAGTTGTGAAGCGGTTCCCGTCCGGCCGTGGGTTCGGCCAATATGATTATGTCAATCGGAGCGAGGGGCTCCGCTGGCACTCAGGGGCTGGCCCGAAAGAATGACATTGAACTGGTTGAGCCGGCTGCGCAGGGTCCTGGCGCAGCGCCTGGGGCCTCGCGCGGCCATCATGCAGATCGACGACGG
>CAYWMY010000158.1:3289-6967 GCA_964459405.1 uncultured Steroidobacteraceae bacterium
TGGGTATCGAGGAATCCGCAACGGCGAAGCAATGGCTCTGGCGCCTGTTCGTGCGCACGGGCCGGCCGCATCCAGAGAAACCACCCTCGCCCATCGTGGCCGCGCTGCGGGCCCTGGGCGCGCGCATCGACTCACGCCTGAAGGCCATCGATCTCGACGGACACGTGGACGCTGTGATGCCCGCGGGAACGTCGGCCGCCGACTGGCTGCAACGTGCGGTGGTCGTCGGACTCGCGGTCGTGGCGGGCCTGCTCGTGATCACCACGCCGCTGCCGCTCTGGGGCCAGGTGCTGTTCTTCCTGGGCACGCTCGGCGTCGTGCTGCTGCTGCACCGGATCCCGGGGCATGTGACGCTGCTCGCGATGATCGCGATCTCCTGCGTGGTCTCGCTGCGCTACATCTGGTGGCGCGTGACCGAGACCATGGACCTGCAGTACACGACCGACTACCTCGTCGGCGGTCCGCTGCTGCTGGCGGAGTGCTACACCTGGGTCGTGCTGTTCCTGGGCTACCTGCAGACCGCGTGGCCGCTCCGACGCCGCAAGGCGGAACTGCCCGAGGATCGCGGCACGTGGCCCACGGTCGACGTCTTCATCCCGACCTACAGCGAGCCGCTCGAGGTGGTGCGCCCCGGCGTGCTCGCGGCGCTCGCGCTCGACTGGCCCGCGGACAAACTGCGCGTGTGGCTGCTCGACGACGGCCGGCGTCCGGAGTTCCGTGCTTTCGCCGAGCAGGTCGGCGCGCGCTATCTCACGCGCCCCGACAACCGCCATGCCAAGGCCGGCAACCTGAACCATGCGCTGGCGCAGTCCGACGGCGAGTTCATTGCCGTGTTCGACTGCGACCACATCCCGACGCGCGGCTTCCTGACGCACACGCTGGGGTGGCTGGTGCGCGATCGCGGCTGCGCCGTGGTACAGACGCCGCACAATTTCTACAGCCCGGATCCTTTCGAGCGCAACCTGCGCGCCTTCCGCCGCGTGCCCAACGAGGGCGAGCTGTTCTACGGCGTCGTGCAGGACGGCAACGACCTCTGGAACGCGAGCTTCTTCTGCGGCTCCTGCGCGGTGCTGCGACGTGCGGCGCTCGTCGAGGTCGGCGGCTTCGCCACGGACACGGTGACCGAGGACGTGCACACGGCGCTGCGGCTGCATGCCCGCGGCTATCGCTCCGCCTACCTGAACCGGATCCTGGCGAGCGGACTCGCGACCGAGAACCTGCCGCGGCACATCGCGCAGCGCGTGCGCTGGGCACGCGGCATGGTGCAGCTGTTCCGACTCGACAATCCGCTCAGGCGCCGCGGGCTCAGCTGGGCGCAGCGGCTGTGCTACAGCAATGCGATCCTGAACTTCTTCAACGGCCTGCCACGGCTCGTGTTCCTGATGGCGCCGCTCGCCTATCTCTATTTCGAGCGCTACATCATCCACGCCGAGGCCATCGCGATCCTGCTCTACGCGCTGCCGCACATGGTGCACGCGCACTTCGCCAACTCGCGCGTGCGTGGCCGCCTCCGCCACTCGTTCTGGGCCTCCGTGTACGAGTCCGTGCTCGCGTGGTACCTCGTCACGCCCACGCTGCGCGTGCTCGTCAATCCGCGCGCCGGACGCTTCAACGTCACGGCGAAGGGCGGGCTCATCGACCACAGCTATTTCGACTGGGGGGTCGCGCTGCCAAACGCCGTGCTGGTGCTGCTGAACCTGGGCGGGCTCGCTTTCGGCATCGACCGGCTGCTCGACAACGACCCGCACGACATGGGCGCGCTGCTGCTGAACATGGCCTGGACCACGTTCAACCTGGTGACGCTGGGCGCAACGCTCGCGGTCGCCGCGGAGCTGCGCCAGGTGCGCCGTGCACACCGCATCGTGGCGACCCTGGACGCCACGATGCGCCTGCCCGACGGCACCACGCTGCCGGTGCGCAGCACGGACGTGTCGCTGGTGGGCGTGGGCATCCGGCTGGAGTCTCCGGCGGCGCTGGCCGTCGGCGATCGTGTCGAGCTCGAACTCGTGAACGGCACAAACAAAGCCGTGATTCCGGCGCGCGTCGCGAAGCAGGACGGCGCCTTCGCGGGGCTCGAGTACGAGCGGCTCACGCTCGCCCAGGAAGCCGCGCTCGTGCAATGCACCTTCGCCAATCCGGGTGTCTGGGAGAGCTGGCGCGAGGCCCACACGCGCGACACCCTGCTCGACTCCGGGCTCGGCATGCTGGCCCTGGCCGCCCGCGGCTACAGCAGCGCCTTAACAGACCTGTTCGACCGTTCGAGGATGAATCGACATGCGATCGCCAAGACCTGAATCTGCTGGCCACAGGACCCCGCCCGTCCCGTTCCTGCTGGCACTTGCGCTGCTGCTCGCCGGCAGTGCCCTGGCGGCGCCGACGGCGGTCGCACAGGGGGCGGCGCCCGCTGCCGTGCCGGCGACGGCCGCGACGGCGGTGCAGTCCGATGCGGCCCCGGATCCCGGTGCGATGGCGGCCGCGGCGCCGGCACTGATCGCGAGCCCGCGCTCCTTCGACAGCCTGGGCTTTCCGCGGTCCATCCGCCTGAGCGGTGACCACAACAGCGTGACCATCCCGTTCAGCGTACGGCTCGACGAGGTCGCACGCCGCGTGCGGCTCACGCTGCGCTTCACGGCCTCGCCCGCGCTGCTGCAGGAGCTGTCGCACCTCAAGGTGTCGCTGAACGGCCAGATGATCACGACGCTGGGTCTGCCGAAGGAGGCCGGCGGCACGACGCAGGCACGTGAGATCGAGATCGATCCGCGGCTCGTGTCCGACTACAACGAACTGCGGCTGCAGCTGATCGGTCATTACGTGCTGGAGTGCGAGGACCCGTTCCACGACTCGATCTGGCTCGAGATCGCGCCGGACAGCCGCATCGAGCTCGGCGTGGAGCGGGTCGCGCTCGCGGACGATCTCGCGCTGCTGCCCGCGCCGTTCTTCGATCGCCGCGACAACCGGCCCGTCGAGGTGCCCTTCGTGTTTGCGGCGATGCCGGAACCGAAGCTGCTGCGCGCCGCGGGCGTGGTGGCTTCCTGGCTTGGCGCGCTGGCCGACTACCGACCGGCACGCTTCCCGTTCTCGGTCGGTGCGCTGCCCGCGCGCCACGCCATCGCGCTCGTGGTCAACGGCCAGCGGCTGCCGGGGCTTGACCTCGAGCCGGTCTCCGCGCCCACGATTTCCGTGCACCGGCTCGGCGCCGAAGGCGTGACGAAACTGCTCGTGATCCAGGGCCGCAACGCGGCAGAGGTCGAAACCGCCGTGCACGCGCTGGTGCTGGGCCAGTCCGTGCTGACCGGCGCGCGGGCGACGGTCACCCGCGTCGATGCGGGCGGGCGGCGGGCCGCATATGCCGGGCCGCGCTGGGTGCCGACCGACCGGCCCGTCAAGTTCTCCGAGCTGGTGTCGAGCGCGGGCGCACTGCAGTCGCAGGGCTACTCGCCGGATCCGATCCGGCTGCCGCTGCGCGTGCCGGCCGACCTGTATGCCGGCTTCAGCAACGGCGTGCCGATCTCGCTGCGCTACCGCTACTCGCCGCCCGTGCAGAGCAACAACTCGGCGCTCGACGTCGCCGTCAACGACCGCTACCTGCAGACGTTCCGGCTGCAGCCCACGGGCGCGATCGGCAACACGGGCCGTTTCTCGCTGCCGCTCATCGACAGCCGCGACTGGCTGGGCCCC
>CAYWMY010000159.1:0-6957 GCA_964459405.1 uncultured Steroidobacteraceae bacterium
GCGCGGCGCCTACGCGACCACGCTGCTGCATGAGATGATCGAAACGCGCGGGGCGATACCGGAGGAATCATGATCGACACACTGCGGCACGGGCCGATCGTGGAACTCAGGTTGAACCGCCCGCCGGTGAACGCGCTGGACGCCGCATTGCTCGATGACCTGCTGGACGCACTGGTCGGGGCGGCGGAGTCCGGGGCGCGCGGCATCGTGCTGTCCGGCCGGCCGGGCATGTTCTCCGCCGGCCTCGACATCGTGCGCGCGCTTGAACTCGATGCGCACGGCATGCGGGGCCTGTGCTCGGTGTTCTTCGGCGTGCTGCAGCAGGTCGCCGTGTCGCCGGTGCCGGTTGCCGCGGCGCTGACCGGCTACACCGCGGCGGGCGGCGCCGTGATCGCGAATCTCGCCGATTACCGCGTGCTCGCGGCAGGCGACGCGGGCATCGGGTTCAACGAGATGGAGGTTGGCATCTTCCCCGGTCCGATCGTGCACCGGGCCGTGGCGCGCCAGGTCGGGCCGCGCCAGGCGGAACGGCTGCTGACCGGAGGCGAGCTGCTCGGGCCGGAGGAGGCGCTGCGCATCGGGCTCGTGGACGCCGTCGCACCGCCGGCCGAGGTCGTGCCGCGGGCCGTCGCGTGGCTCGAGCGACTGGCGTCGCTGCCGCGGGAGCCGATGGAACGGACGCGCGCGCTGGCGCGCGCCGACCTCGTCGAGATCTTCGAGGACCTCGATCAGTCGGCGATCGAAATGCTGATCCGGGCCTGGTTCGCGCCCGATACGCGCGCGGCGCTCGAGGCGGCTGTCGCGCGCCTGCGGGGCTGATGGTTCCGGGCTCACGGGCCCGGGCGGTGAGCCGCGCACGACGGGCCAGCCGGTGGCGGTGCGGGGCGACACCGCCAGTCGTGGTGTCGAGCCCGCGGCTCAGCGGGCGGACAGCAGCACGTAGACCGCGCCGGTGCCGCCATCGACGGTGCGCGCCGAGGCGAAGGCCTGCACCGCACCGGTCTGCCGCAGCCAGTGGTTGACCGCCCGCTTCAGCACGGGCCCCCGCGGGCCCGAGCCGCGTCCCTTGCCATGCACGATTCGCACGCAGCGCTGGTCGCGCTGCAGGGCTTCAGCGAGGAAGTCACGCAGCACGAGCTTCGCGTCGCGTTCCGTGAGGCCGTGGAGGTCGAGTTCGGCCGCGACCGTGTAACGTCCCCGACGCAGTGCACGCAGGACCTCAGCCGGCACACCGGCGCGCCTGAACAGCAGCTCCTCACCGGTTTCCACGTCGAGCACGACAGGCGAGGTCGCAAGGGACTCGCGCAGCACGTCGCGCTCGTCGGCGCGGCGCTGGCGCGCGCGCGGCGCGCGCGGTGGCGGCGCCGGGCGCGGACTGGCCGGCCCGAGCGGGCGGACTCCGCGAAGCGCCTCGTTCAGCGCCTGCCGGTCATCGTCGTCAGTCATGAGACTGCCTCGTCAACGCCCCGATCGAGTATAGTTCGCCGCGCGCCCGCGTCACGATCCGGGCCGGATCTGGCCGTGAACATCCTGCTAGCCAACGACGACGGGTACCGGGCCGAAGGCCTCGGGCGCCTCAGGGAAGCATTGAAGGACTTCGGTGCGATCACGGTGGTCGCGCCGGACCGCAATCGCAGCGGCGCCAGCAATTCGCTGACGCTGGACATGCCGCTGTGCGTGCAGGACGCGGGTGATGGCGTCTGGTATGTCATCAACGGCACGCCGACCGATTGCGTGCATCTCGCGATTTCCGGGCTGTTCGACACCGAGTTCGACATGGTCGTGTCGGGTATCAATGACGGCTCGAATCTGGGCGATGACGTGCTGTATTCGGGAACGGTGGCCGCAGCCATTGAGGGCCGTTTTCTCGGCCTGCCAACGGTGGCGATTTCCCTCGTGACTGATAACTCACGTAATGTCATGCACTTCGACACGGCGGCTCGCGTAATACGTGAGATCGTTCAACGGATCCTGGAGCGGCCGCTCGACAGTTCGATGATTTTGAATGTAAACGTGCCGAACCGTCCGTATGACGAATTGAAGGGCATCGAAGTGACGCGGCTGGGCTACCGCCACCGCTCGGAGCCGGTCGTGAAGTCGAAGGATCCGCGCGGCCGTACGATCTACTGGGTGGGCCCGGCGGGGCTCGAGCAGGACGCGGGCCCCGGCACGGACTTCCACGCGGTCGCCGCGGGTTTCGTGTCGGTGACACCGCTGCAGATCGACCTGACGCGCCATGGCGCGATCGCGGCGCTCGCGCGATGGCTCGAGAGTGATGGTCGCGACGCATGAATGGCGAGCGGCGCAATCTGACGCACGCCGGTATCGGCATGACGTCCGCGCGCACGCGCGAGCGGCTGGTCCAGCGGCTCATGGAACAGGGAATCCGCGATGCACGAGTCCTCGACCGCATCCGTTCCGTGCCGCGGCACCTGTTCGTCGACGAGGCCCTCGCGAGCCGCGCCTACGAGGATACGGCGCTGCCCATCGGTCACAATCAGACGATCTCGCAGCCCTATGTGGTCGCACGCATGACCGAGGCCGTCACCATGGGTACGACGCCCGCACGGGTGCTCGGGATCGGTACGGGCTGCGGCTACCAGACGGCCGTGCTCGCACCGCTCGTGGGTGAGCTCTATTCGATCGAGCGCGTGGCGCCGCTGCTTGCGAAGGCCAGGCAGCGCATCCGTGAACTCGGCTTGCGCAATGTGCGCTTTCGCCACGGCGACGGCAGCGAAGGCTGGAAGGCCCAGGCGCCCTTCAACGCGATCCTGCTGGCGGCCGCACCCCATGCGCTGCCGGAGGCGCTGCTGGCCCAGCTCGCGGATGGTGGGCGGCTCGTGGCGCCGGTCGGCCCGGAGGGTCGCCAGGAACTGCTGCGCTTCACGCGCCGCGGTGATCAGCTGCACCGGGAGCGGCTGGGTTTCGTGAGCTTCGTGCCGCTGCTGGCCGGCAAGGTCTGAGCGCCCGCGGCTCGCGCCCGGCGGGCTGGACGCACGGGGCGGGCGGCGTGGACCGGCGTCCGCCGGGCGTTCAGGTCGTCGTGCGCGCGGCCGGTTCCGTGGGTTCGACGCCCAGCCGCAGCGTCCACACGCCCGCCACGCAGACGACCAGCGCGCCGGCCAGCGACAGCGCGTCGGGGAGCTCGCCCCAGAACAGCCAGCCGTACACCCCGGAGAACAGTACGGCCATGTACGTGAAAGGGCCGATCTGCGCGGCCGGGGCGAGTGCATAGGCGCGCGTCAGCGCGATGTGCGCCCCCGTGCCCAGAATGCCGACGACGCACAGCAGCAGCCACTCGCCGGCCGTGGGCGGCACCCAGTCGAAGGGAAGCGGCAGCGCCGACAGCAGCGTGCTGAGCACCGTCATGTAGAACACCACGCGCGTCGCGGGCTCCGTGCGTGTGAGGCTGCGCACGCTGACCATCGCGATCGCCGCCAGGATGCCGGAGGCGACTCCCACCACGGCGACCGGTGTGAACAGCCCCGCGCCGGGCTTCAGGATCAGCGCGATGCCGGCGAATCCCAGCAGGATCGGTCCCCACATTCCCGGCGGCGGGCGCTCGTCGAGCCCCACGGCCGCGATCAGCGGGATGTACAGCGGCGCCGCGTAGTTGAGCAGCATCGCCTCGGCCAGCGGCATGCCGCCGATGGCGAAGAACAGTGAATACATCGCCGCGAGACCGGTGCCGGCGCGGAACAGGTGTGTGCGCCAGCGCGTGCTGCGCATCGTGGCGAGGCCGTTGTGCAGCACCCACGGCAGCAGCGTCGCGAGGCTGAAGGCGTTGCGGAAGAAGACGACCATTGTCGTCGGCAGATCCGCGGAGGCGTGCTTGATGCCGGCGCCCATGGTGGCGAACAGCAGCGTGGCGACCAGCACGAGACCCGCGCTCCGGCGCAGGTCGCGGGCCGCTGCGGCCACGCCCGTCTTCGCGCCCACCGTCATACGGTTGCGGGCAGGATCAGCGCGCAGACGGCATGGCGCCCTTCACTGACGAGCACATTGTAGGTGCGGCACGCGGCGCCGTTGTCCATGACCTCGAGGCCGATGCCGAGCGTCGCGAAATGCGCGAACAGGCGCGGGTCCGGGAACACCTGCCTCTCGCCGGTACCGAGCAGCACGACCGCGGGGGCCAGCTGCTCGATGGCGACGCAGTCCGCCGGGCCGAATCGCGTCGCATCGCGGACCGGCCAGTCCGTGATGAGCGCCTCGCCGGCGACGATCAGGCTGCGGCGGTAGACGGCCGCGCCGATGCGCACCTCGCCTGCGGCATAGCCGCGAATCAGGTTCACGCGAGCGGGGGCTTCCAGACTGAACTTCATGCTGCTTCCGGCGCCGAGCACCCGGCTGCTTCGCTCCGGCAGCGGTGGATCGGTCGGGCTGCGAACGAGGCTGACGGGAATTAGTGTGAACGGGATCGAGCCGTTATGATGCCACGCGCATGACCCGCGCCATCGTTGCCGTCACCGATTTCCCGCGCCCGGGCAGCCTCGCCGCGCCAGCGCGCCTGCCCGCGCTGGAGCGGCTGCTCGCGCGAGCGGCGGCGCCGCCCGCGGCGGCGCCGGACTGGCGGCACTGGATGCAGCAGCAGGTCGGAATCCGTGTTTCCGGTACGATGCTGCCGATCGCGCGCGTCGCGCGGGGACGCGGGGGCCACTGGCTGCTCGCCACGCCCGTGCACCTGATCGCGGGGCTCGAACGCGTGCACCTGCACCCGGAGGGGCCGCTCGCCGTCGATGCCGGGGAACGCGCGGCGCTCGAGCACGCATTTACGGCCTCGTTCGGCGAGGCCGGCATGCGCCTCGAGTTCGATGAGCGCGGCGAAGGCTACATCGAGATGCCGCATGGCATCGACGCGACGACCCACGACCCGGCCGAGGCGCTGGGCCGCGTCGTGGACGAATATCTGCCCACCGGACCTGACGCCGGCCTGCTCAAGCGGCTCATGACCGAGATCCAGATGTGGCTGCATGTACAGCCGCTCAATGCGGCGCGCGAGGCGGCCGGGCGGCTCCCCGTGAACGCGCTCTGGCTGTGGGGCGCGGTACCCGAGGAGCCGGCCGTGACGCTGCCCTCGAGCCTGCCCGCGCTGTGGAGCACGGACGCCTATCTCGTCGGCCTTTGGCGTGCGGCAGGCGAGCAGACCCAGGGTCCCGGCGAGGCCGTGAGCCTGTGGCTCAGTCGCGGCGCGCGCCGCACGGCGGCGAGCCTGTCGCTGTCGACGATGGGCACGAGCGCGGCGGGTCTCGCCGGCACCGACCGCGACTGGTTCGAACCGCTGTTGCACGCCCTGGGGATGCGGCGACTCGACGAGGTCGAGCTGTGGATCGCGGGTCGCGCCGCCCTGCTGGCGCAACGCGATCGCTGGCGCGTCTGGCGGCGTGCCCGCCCGTGGTACGAGGTGCTGGCCTGATGCGGCGCCTGATCCGCCGTCGCAGCTGCGACGGTGTCGACGCGCTGCCAACGTCGCTGCACCCCCTGCTGCGCCGCCTGTACGCGGCGCGAGGCGTGCGTGCTGCCGACGATCTCGCGCTTGAGCTGCGGCTGCTCCTGCCAGTGAGTTCGCTCGACGGTATCGAGGCCGCGACCGGGCTGCTGCTCGATCACCTGGCGCGCCGTTCACGCATCGTCGTGGTCGGCGACTTCGACGCCGACGGCGCCACCAGCACGGCGCTGGTTGTGCGCCAGCTGCGCCGCCTCGGCTTCCCGGAGGTCGATTTCCGCGTTCCGGACCGCATGCGCCACGGCTACGGCCTGTCGCCGCTGCTCGTCGAGGAGATCGCGGTCCACCGGCCTGCGCTGCTGATCACGGTCGACAACGGCGTGGCGGCGCAGGCCGGCGTTGCAGCAGCGCGCGCGCACGGTATCGATGTGCTGGTCACCGACCATCACCTGCCGGGCGCCACGCTGCCTGACTGCGCGGCCATGGTGAATCCCAACCTCGCCGGCGCGGGCTTCGGCAGCCGCGCACTCGCCGGTGTCGGTGTCGCGTTCTACCTGATGGCGGCGCTCACCCGGCGGCTCGAGCAGCAGCGGGGCTCGAAACAGCCGCCGGTCACGGAATTGCTCGATCTCGTGGCGGTCGGCACGGTGGCCGACCTCGTGCCGCTCGACCGCAATAACCGCATCCTGGTCGCAGACGGGCTGCGTCGCCTGCGTGCCGGGCGCGCGGTTGTCGGGCTGCTCGCACTGGCCGACGTCGCGGGGCGCAGGCCGGCCGATCTCGGCGCGCGCGATCTCGGTTTCGCGCTGGCGCCACGCATCAACGCGGCCGGCCGCATCGACGACATGGCGATCGGCATCCGCTGCCTGCTCACGGACGATCCGGCGCAGGCGCGTCGCCTCGCGGCGGAACTCGACCGGCTGAACCGCGAGCGTCGCGAACTCGAGGCGCGCATGCGTGCCGAGGCGCAGGAAGCGGTGCGCCGGGTGCGCATCGAAGAGGGCCGGCTGCCGGCCGGCCTCACGCTGTTCGACCCGGGCTGGCACGCCGGCGTCGTCGGTCTGGTCGCCACACGCATCAAGGACCGTGTGCATCGCCCGGTCGCGGCGTTCGCGCCGGCCGACGGTGACACGCTGCGTGGCTCGGTGCGCTCGGTTTCGGGCGTGCACATCCGTGATGTGCTGGAGGCTGTCGACGTGCGCCACCCGGGGCTCATGGAGCGTTTTGGCGGTCATGCGATGGCCGCGGGGCTCAGTCTGCCGCTGCGCCATCTTGCGCGCTTCGAGATCGCCTTTGCCGAGGAGGTTGCGCGCTGGCTCGCACCCTCCGAGATGCAGGGCGTGCTCGACAGCGACGGTCCGCTCGAGGTCGCGGAACTCTCACTGGCGACGGCGGAGGTCATCGAGCAGGGCGGCCCCTGGGGCCAGGCCTTTCCCGAGCCGCTGTTTGACAACGAGTTCGACGTGGTCGAGTCGCGGACCGTGGCCGGAGCGCACCTCAAACTGTGGCTGCGC